>JBCDMB010000002.1 GCA_038744685.1 Verrucomicrobiota bacterium | reverse complement strand
TCTATATTACTCTCTCCAGCTAGCATCAGCTCTACGGCATTTGCCTTGAACTCTTTGCTGTAGCTGCGACGACTTTCGATTTCCATGGTTTTATCTCCTTATTTAAGATAGACACATGGCAACTTTTTTGGGGGAGGTTCATTCCAGCATGGGCGATTATGATTACGATTAGGATTAAGAATTTCGCTCAGGTGTCCCATTGTTGAACTCAGGTCGGACGGCGGCGATAGCCGCGAGTGTTTTTGGCTGAACAGTCTTTCTGAGCAAATTCACGTGGCATCGGTCGCAAAGACCGATGACCAGAGAGGGCCGACGGTTACCAGTAGAACCGACATCATCCGCCTCGGCGGACTTCGGCGAGCTCAGTCGAGCCGCGGATGCTACACCATCTTTCCGAAAGTAGCTTTTTCTAGTGTGGTGTCAGCAAAGGTTGTTTCTGAAAATATCTCAGGGTAGCCAATTCGCCGTTTCAACCAAAGAGTCGCTGGAGGGTCCGCGTCTCGCGGACCGTTTGATAATCTGAATTGCCAAGCGTTGCGGACGCCGAGACGGCGTCCCTCCATCGTTCGGGATGCCAATCTGTCGGTTAATTCCCTGACACCACACTAGTTTCATTCGGCGATAGCCATTGTGAACGGCTGACCCCGAGCCAACACTATGATCCGGATTTGGAATGGATTTGCCTGTAACAAATGCGCCAGAATTAAAGCGAAGCTGCATCATTCACTTTTCCCTCCGCTGCACCAAGTAAAGATGTTCGCAGACCAAAACGGTTTCTCCCTGCTGATTCGAAACCTCGATTTTTTCGATGACGAATCCTTTGTCGGGCCGCTTGTAATCCCGTTTCTCCGAGATCGTCGCGGTCGTTGTAATGGTATCGTTGATGAAGACCGGTTTGATGAATCGAAGCTTGTCGTAGCCATAGGACATTGCGACGGGGTTGATGTCTTCAGCGGTCGAGCCGATAGCGATGCTGAAGACGAGAGTTCCGTGTGCAATTCTCTGTCCAAAGTCCTGCTTGGAGCACCACTCGGCGTCCATATGGTGCGGAAAGAAATCTCCCGTTTGCCCGGCGTGGATCACGATATCGCTTTCGGTAATCGTGCGTCCGGAGGTCTTGCGGGTCTGACCTACCTCATAATCCTCAAAATAGACTTCTTCCGTTTTCATGATAGCTGCGTGACCCCAAGGGTTTGGTTGATGCGCATGGCGCAGTTCTGGATCGCTTTAAGATTTTGGGAGATTTTCGGTGCTCGAACATCGTTGCCTAACTGACTGACGGCCAGAGAGGCACACAAGCCGGTCGTTGCAATCCCTACAGCAACTGCGATGTCGACCACTCCCTGTGAAACCTCACTTTGTGAAATCTCGAAGCCCCGTTCTCGAACCATTTCGATTCGTTTCAGGTAAGCCTCCTGTTTATTGGATGAGAGTGATAAAAAATGGGAATCCTCGCCAAGGAATGACCGGACAGCCTCTTCGTCCTGAAGGCTGAGCTGAACGCGTCCCGACACAGTTTGAGTAAGTGGAAAGGTGGTTCCTTCGCCAACCGCCAGGCACACCTGGCGAGGCGGCATCCGCTCCATCATGATCAGGAGATTGTTTCCGTTTTGAATGCCGAGGTGACAGGCCTCGCTGATTTCACTGGAAAGCTGCTCCATGGGTATACGGGCTGCCTTGCGAAGGGTGCTAATGGATGCCTGTTGATGACCGAGTTCGAAAAGCCGCATGCTGAGGCCGTAGGCTGCTGTGCCCTCCTGTTTTTGAACATAGCCACGCTCTTCGAGGACGCAGAGCATACGGTAGATTTCACTCGGTGTGCGCTCCAAAGCGTCGCCGATTTCAGATTTTGAGCAAGGTACGTTCCTTCCGGCAAGGAACTCGAGGATGTCGAGCCCCTTTTCAAGAGCGGGGGCACTGTAGCGTTGATCGGAGAGCTCGGTCATTAGCAGGTAACGTTTCCCACATTGAGGAATATTTTCGCTTGATCAATTCATTTATAAATAAAATATTCATATACGAATTGTTTAAACCCTAATCCCTCATGTTTCAAAAAGCTACTCTAAGAGGTATCACCTGGGACCATATGCGCGGCTTCACGTCGGTGGTTAGCACTGCGCAGCGTTTCCATGAGCTGAATCCCGCTGTCGATATCCTCTGGCAAAAGCGTTCGCTACAGGAGTTCGCTGATAAGCCCTTGGCGCAGCTCGCGTCCGAGTATGATCTTTTGGTAATCGACCATCCTTGGGCAGGTTTTGCAGCTGCGAGTGGTGTGCTGGCAAATCTCTCCGAACTTCTGGATGAATCCTTCATGATGGATCAGGCGGAAAATTCCGTGGGCCAGTCTTATGCAAGCTACAACTTTGATGGAAGCCAATGGGCACTTGCAACGGACGCTGCCTGCCCGGTCTCAGTCTACCGACCGGATCTGCTCGAACAGGCTGGTGCTGAAATTCCAAGGACTTACGATCAGCTCATGGATCTGGCGGGGCAGGGGCTGGTTTGTTGTCCGAGTATCCCGCTGGATACCTACGGGAACTTTCTCAATTTACTGACAGCGGCAGGCGAAGAGATCTTCCCGAATGAGGAAGAGGTGGCTGACCGCGATGCCGCGATCCTAGCACTCGAAAGGCTCAAAGCGTTCTCTGATTTAATACCGGACCAGTTTTTCGATTTAAACCCGATCCAAACCCTCGAAGTGATGTCGCAAGGTGGAGAATGGGCCTATGCGCCTTACACTTATGGCTATTCAAACTACTCGCGGAAGGGCTATGCCCCGCATCTTCTCCATTTTGCTGATGTGATCGGAGTCGACGCGGGTAAGCCAGGATCTACTATGCTCGGTGGAGCGGGTCTTGCGGTTTCCTCAAAGTGCAAACATTTGGATATCGCGAAAGCTTACGCTGAATTTACGGGCTGTGCCGCGACGCAAACCGGCATCTACTTTGAGTCCGGCGGGCAACCGGGCCATCGGAGCGCGTGGCTGAATCCTGAACTCAACGGCCAAACCGCCGACTTTTTCAGTGCTACGCTGCCAACATTGGACCGAGCGTTTGTGCGTCCTCGTCACGAGGGCTATCTCCAGTTTCAAGATACCGCGTGTTTGCATATCCACGAGTATCTTCGCAATGGAGGAAATGTTGGAGCGACCTTGGATTTAGTGAACGAGATTTACCGGGAGACGCGCGTATGAAACTTCCCCTCGAAGGGCTGACTGTTCTTGAATTCAGTCAATACTTGGCCGGGCCCTACGCGGGACTTCGTTTGGCGGATTTGGGCGCGCGGGTGATTAAGGTCGAGCGTCCGGGTGCTGGTGATGCTTGCCGGAAGTTGGTCACCAAGAATCTGGTTGTTGATGGCGATAGTCTCGTCTTCCACACCATCAACCGGAACAAGGAATCCTTCGCGGCAAATCTCAAAGACCCGGATGACCTTAAGACGGTGAAGAAGCTCATCGCCACTGCCGATGTGATGACGCATAACTTCCGTCCCGGCGTGATGGAAAAGATCGGGCTCGATTACGAGCAAGTGAAGGCGATCAACCCATCGATTGTTTATGGCACAGTCACTGGGTATGGCAAAGAAGGTCCTTGGAAAGATAAACCAGGGCAGGATCTACTCGCGCAATCCATGTCGGGAATCACTTGGTTGACTGGGAAAGCGGGCGGTCCTCCAGTGCCGCTTGGCATGGCTACAGCCGACATGCTTTGTGGCACACACCTCGCACAGGGAATTCTCGCAGCGTTGATCCATCGCGGAAAAACCGGGGAAGGCACCACGGTCGAGGTCAGCTTGTTGGAATCGATGATTGATTTTCAATTTGAAGTGCTCACCACGCATCTCAACGACGGCCGTAAACCGCCTCAGAGAGCCGAAGTTAGCAATGCACATACTTACCTGGGAGCACCTTATGGCATCTATGCGACAGCCGATGGGCATATCGCGATCGCGATGGGCTGTCTCAATAACCTTGGAAAGCTCATCGGTTGCGTTGGTCTGGAAGGAGATGCGTTCGAGGATCGCACACGACTACAGACCGTTCTTGCGGAGCACCTTGCAACCGAGACGACAGAGCATTGGTTGGATATTTTACAGCCTGCCGACTACTGGTGCGCCGATGTGTTCAACTACGCGAAATTGATCCACCATGCTGCCTTCAGGACCCTGCGAATGGAGCAGACCGTTAGACGTCCGAGCAGTGAACCAGTCAAAACCTTGCGATGCCCAATCAGAATCGATGGGCAGCGAATTTTTTCTGAGAAAGCAGCCCCGGTCCTCGGCGAAGCAAATGAGCGGCTAGCTCGGGAGGTTGCGCATGGCTAAGGAGTCCCTTCCGCTCGAAGGCATCACAGTTGTTGACTTCAGCCAGTTTCTCTCGGCACCTTCAGCCAGTTTGCGAATGGCAGATATGGGCGCGCGAGTCATTAAGATCGAGCGCCCGGAGACGGGCGATATCTGTCGCCAGCTGTATGTTTCAAACACGGAAATCGATGGTGAATCGACCATCTTTCATGCGATCAATCGCAACAAGGAAAGTTACTGTGCCGATTTGAAGGAAGAGAGTGACCGTGAGAAGGTTCGTCAACTCGTCGCGAAGGCAGATGTGGTCATGCACAACTTTCGTCCATCTGTGATGGACCGGCTCGGCTTTGATTTCGAATCGGTGAAGGCACTCAATCCCGACGTGGTCTACGGCGTGATCACGGGCTATGGGGACGAAGGTCCATGGGCGGGAAAACCGGGCCAGGATTTGTTGGTGCAGTCTCTCAGTGGCTTGACTTGGTTGAGCGGCAACCGCGACGACGGACCCGTGCCGATGGGTCTGGCCATCGCGGATATTTTTGCTGGTGCACAGCTTTGTCAGGGGATTCTTGCTGCGCTTGTGCGCCGTGGTATTGGCGGGGGAGGTGCGCTGGTTGAAATCAGCATGTTGGAGTCGATCCTTGATTTTCAGTTCGAGCCGCTGACTGTTCACTTTCAGGACGGGGGAGAAGAGCCGGAAAGGACCGTGAGCAATAATGCTCACGCACTCGTCGGCGCACCCTACGGCGTTTATGAAACTCAAGACGGCTACCTTTCTCTCGCCATGGGCTCAGTGACACAACTCGGCGAGCTTCTAGAGTGTCCAGCTCTCCTCGAGTTCTCGGATCCGTCGCAATGGTTCACTCTCCGGAACGAAATCAAGACCGTCCTCGCCGAACATCTCAAAACCGGGCCGACTGCAAAATGGCTACCTGTCCTTGAAGGTGCCGACATCTGGTGTGCCGAGGTCCTCGATTGGAATGAGCTTCTTCAACACAATGGTTTCAAGGTGCTCGATATGTTGCAGGCAGTAGAACGAACGAGTGGTGCTTCCTACGAGACGACCCGTGTGCCGATTAAGTTTGGTGGTGTCCGCGAAGCCTCTGCGATCGGTTCGCCTGCGATCGGAGAGCACAACGGAAGGATTGAGGAGGATTTCTTGTCATGAGCGAGCTAGTCGTTCGGTATTCAAGCACTGGCAGTGTTGGGTGTATCACTTTTAACCGTCCGCCAGCCAACGCTTATGACCTCGGTTTCCACCTGCAGTTGATTGACGCCGTCGATGCAGCCGATGCGGATAGCGATGCACGGGTGGTCTTGGTGGTTAGTGCGCTGGATCGTTTCTATTGTGCGGGGGCGGACATCAAGGCATTCGCGTCGAATTCGGTTGAGGAAAACAAACGGATGGTGGATACGGCACGCACTGCGCTCTCAAAGATCGAGGCGAGTGGTAAGGCCTTTATAGCCTGTATCTCAGGGCACTGCCTGGGAGGTGGCCTGGAGATTGCGTTGGCCTGCGATCTTCGATTCGGTGCGGAGGGGGAGTACAAGATTGGCCTACCGGAAGCAAAGCTTGGATTGCTGCCGGGTAATGGCGGTTCCCAGCGCCTTCCTCGTATCATCGGTCCGAGCCATGCCTTTGTGCTTCTTGCCAGTGGCGAGAGTATCGACCCGGATGAAGCACTTCGAATCGGTCTGTTGAATCGAATTTTTCCGGAGACTGAACTCATCAGTGGCGCAACCAAACTCGCCAAAGAAATCGCAAAGTCTGCTCCCCTGGCGGTCGCCGCCTGTAAAACGGCTGTACGGAAAGGCCTGTCGATGCCGATGGTCGATGCGTTGGAGCTGGAAGCGAACCTGGTCGAGGAACTCTATACGACAGAAGACGCGCGCGAAGGTTTTCGCGCATCCACTGAGAAACGCGTTCCAATTTTCAAAGGCTGCTAATGACTCCAATCCTCCAAATCCCACACTACCATGAGACATTCTGAAACCATTCACGACTACCGCTGCTATATCAACGGCCAATGGGTCGAATCCGATTCAGGTGCGCGGATCGACGTTGAGAATCCAGCCAATCACGAGGTCTTTGCTACGGTTCCGTCCTGCTCCACGGCGCAGGCGATGGAAGCACTCGAAGCTGCTGAAAAAGCGCAACCGGCCTGGCAGGCCCTCCCACCCATCGAGCGTGCCGGTTACCTCTTCAAGATCGCTGACGGCATCAAGCACCAGCGCGAACACCTTGCAAAGCTTCTTGTGCTGGAGCAAGGCAAGTCACTGGTTGAAGCCTTGGGTGAGGTGGACGACACGATTCGCTACATTAGGTACAGTGCAGAGGCGGCGCGTCGCATTACCGGCGAGATTCTGCCCTCGGATATGCCCAATGAGCAGCTGTTCATTCACCGCGTGCCCTACGGAGTGACCCTTGGGCTTTGTGCGTTCAACTACCCGCTCGCACTCATCGGTCGCAAGATCGGTCCCGCTCTGATTACGGGAAACACGATGGTGGTCAAACCGCATGATGTTACTCCGGTGACCGGTTGTGAGTTCGGAAAAATCATTGAGGCTTCCGGGCTTCCGGCGGGCGTTCTCAGTGTGGTGACCGGAACCCCAACAGAAGTGGGTGTTCCTTTGGTAGAGAGCCCGCTCACGCGTCTGGTTACGATGACGGGCAGCACTCCTGCCGGTCAGGCGATCTATGCAAGTGCCGCGAAGAACATGGCCGGACTTTGTCTCGAGCTTGGAGGTAAAGCCCCGTTTATCGTGCTTGATGATGCGGATATTGACAAAGCCGTCGAAGCAGCCGTCATCGCCCGCTACGCAAACTGTGGTCAGGTCTGCATCTGCAACGAAGCGGTGCTCGTCGATGAACGTGTGGCCGATGAGTTTACTGATAAACTGCTCAAGCGAGTCGCCGAAGTGAAAGTCGGCGATCCGATGCAAAACATCGGGATGGGTCCGAGCACCAGTAAGGCAGGCCTGGATCGAGTGTTCGGAATTGTTGAAAAGACGATCGAGCAAGGGGCTGAGCTTGCCTGCGGTGGTAAGCGCCCGGAAGGGGTCGAGTTCGAGAAGGGAAACTGGATGGAACCAACCGTCCTACTGAACGCCAACCCGTCAATGGCCGCTTTCGCTGAGGAGATTTTTGGCCCGGTAATGCCAGTCGCAAAGATCTCCGGTTACGACGAAGCCCTTTCGATCTGCAACGCCCGTGATGAAGGTCTTTCGGCCTATCTCTGGACCAAGGACTACAATCGCATTATGCACGCGACTCAATACCTCCAGACTGGAACGATCTTTGTGAACAAGGGTATCTGTGGATACATTCAAGGCTATCACAATGGCCACAAGCTGAGTGGCGTTGGTGGTGAGGATGGGACCCATGGTCTCGAAGGCTACCTACAGAAGAAGACCATCTACATGGCTTGGGACTGACCTGCGTTCCTTTTCATTTTGACCGATTGCTGAAACAGACTTTGACGCGATGATCGACTATCTTCCCCAGCTTCCTCAACAAAAGCGCCCGATCTACATTATTGGTGCGGGAGGCATCGTAAAGGATGCGCACCTGCCGGCTTACCGGAAGGCGGGCTTCGAAGTCTTGGGTATTACGAACCGAACTCGGTCGAGGGCAGAAGTGATTGCTGCCGAATTTGGAATTCCGAATGTCTTCGACACGATCGAGGAGTTGATTGCAGCCGCACTCGCCGATGCGGTATTTGATTTGACCCTGATGCCTGCGCAGTTCGTGCCGACGCTTGAACTGCTCCCGGATAAGGCTGCGGTATTGATCCAGAAACCAATGGGCGATTCGCTGGCTGAGGCCTTGGAGATCCTAGAGGTCTGCCGACGCAAACAACTGGTTGCGGCAATCAATTGCCAGCTTCGTTTTGCTCCGTTCGTGATTGCGGCTCGGAATTTGATCGAAAGTGGAAAGATTGGTGAGCTTTACGACCTGGAGGTGCGTGTTTCCGTTCAGACACCTTGGGATCTTTTTCCCAACGTAAAGTTTCATCCGCGTCTCGAAATTGCCCAACACTCCGTTCACTACATCGACCTCGTGAGGTCCTTTCTTGGAGATCCCCGGTCGGTCATGGCGAAGACGGTTGGGCACCCAGCCAAGCCAATGTCGAGCACGCGAACTGGGCTAGTGATGGATTATGGAGAGAAGTGCCGCGCTGTTTTGAACATCAACCATGACCATGATTTTGGTGCTCAAAATCAGGAGAGTTTCATCAAGTGGGAAGGGACCAAGGGAGCGATCAAAGCGAAGATGGGTCTGCTCATGAACTACCCGGACGGCGTTCCCGATGTGTTCGAATATTGTCTTTTGAATGGAGGTGAACCTCCCCAATGGATCGAAGAAAAGCTCGAGGGTTCGTGGTTCCCCGAGGCTTTTATCGGAACGATGGCGAGCCTGATGTGTTTTCTCGAAGGTTCTACGAAAGAGTTGCCCACGAACGTGGAGGACGTAGTCAATACGATGGCGGTTGTTGAAGCGGCCTATGGCTCGAACGATGCCGGTGGAGTGGTTCCAGAGTATCAATAAAAACTTCTAGAAAGAGATTTATGAAAGCAGCCTACTACAATGGAAATCAGGAGTTCGCTATCGATGGATGTGAGCCCGTCGCACCAGCGGCCGGTGACATTCGTCTCAACGTCGCTTACTGTGGTGTTTGTGGAACCGATATTCACATCGCCCACGGTGCGATGGATGCCAGGGTGCCATCGCCAATGGTGATTGGCCATGAAATGTCAGGCACAGTTGCGGAGCTCGGAGAGGGAGTTGATGGATTCTCAGTCGGTGACAAGGTGGTCGTTCGCCCCCTTGACAACCGCGGTGAAACGGATGCAGACCGGGGATTTAGTCATATTTGCAAAGACCTGAAGTTTATCGGTATTGATTCTCCTGGGGCCTTTCAAAGTTCGTGGACGGTCCCTGCGTTTACGGTCCATAAGGTTCCCGCGAATATCGATTTGAAGCTGGCTGCTCTCGCTGAGCCGTTGGCGGTGGCCTGCCATGATGTTCGTCTGGGAAAGGTCCGCGAAGGTGAACTCGCCTTCGTCCTCGGTGGGGGACCCATTGGTATGCTGGTCGCTTTGGTCGCTAAGGCGGCCGGTGCCCGGGTCGTCGTCTCGGAGATCAGTCCGTTTCGTCTCGAATTCGCTCAATCGCTCGGTCTGGAAGCGCTCAGTCCAGTCGATACCGATCTTGAGCGATGGGCGAAAGACGAGAGCGGAGGATTTGGGGCCGACATCGTCTTTGAGGTTTCCGGGGCGAAATCTGCGGCTGCTTCGATGACGAAACTACTCGGGATACGCGGCCGCATCGTCGTGGTGGCAATCTATCCGCAGCCGATCGAGATCAACCTCTTCGACTTCTTCTGGAAAGAGCTCTCGATGAGTGGTGCGCGGGTTTACGAACCGGAAGACTATGAGAAGGCAATCTCATTGATCGCGGGCGGCGATATTCCTTTCGACAAACTCATTTCTCTCGTCGAGCCGCTGGAGAAGTTGCCCGAAGTCTTCCAGCAACTCGATAGCAACCCGGAGGCAATGAAGGTCCTTATTGATTGTCAGTCTTAACTCCACACTTGTAGTGCATATTATCAATTCCCTTGTATCGATTGTAGGGCTCGACCTTGTGTCGATGCCGATAGCCCCTTGTAAATCAGACAAGCCACGAGTGGCGCGCAGACAACCTCCGTCGGTCTTCGAGCTATGGCGGTCGAGAGCTGCTACTCCACAAAGGTTGAATTATCCAAAAAAAGAATGTTCTATGATCAGGCCAGCGGTCAAAGGAGCGATAGAGTCATAGTGGTCTCAAAATCGAAATCGGTATCGAAATCTCTATCGGAAGGCGTCGATGGGCGATTTGGATTTCGATTTCGAACATCGAATATCTTCTATTTCACAGGCGGAGTAATACATCCTGCTAAAACACCAAACAGTTTTTTTTGAATCATGAGCATACTAAACGATTTCGATCTCACCGGTAAGGTAGCGCTTGTTACTGGTGCGAAGCGCGGAATAGGAAAAGCGATGGCCGTCGGCCTGGCAGAAGCTGGGGCAGACATTATTGGTGTGAGCGCCAGCCTGGAAGAGAGCGGCAGCGAGGTAGAACAGGAGATCACGGCGCTTGGGCGTCAGTTTAATGGCTACAGTTGCGACTTTAGCGACCGGGCAGCTCTCTACACCTTCATCGAGCAAGTGAAGGTAGATTACCCGGTGATCGACATTCTCGTAAACAACGCGGGGACAATTCTCCGTGCGCCGGCTGTCGAGCACGGTGACGACCTTTGGGACAAAGTGATCGAGGTGAATCTCAACGCCCAATTTGTTCTCACCCGCGAGCTTGGTAAAGAAATGGTGGCGCGAGGGGAGGGCAAGGTGATCTTTACGGCATCTTTGCTCACTTTTCAGGGTGGAATCACGGTCCCCGGCTATGCCGCCAGCAAGGGCGGGATTGGGCAGCTTACGATGGCCTTCGCCAACGAGTGGGCGGGTAAGGGTGTGAATGTCAACGCCATCGCGCCGGGCTATATCGACACCGACAACACCGAGGCTCTTCGCAACGATCCGGTCCGCAGTGAGCAAATCCTTGCGCGGATTCCAGCCGGACGATGGGGGCAACCTCAGGACTTTAAGGGGCCCGTTGTCTTCCTCGCGTCTCCAGCGGCCAATTACATGAGCGGCCATACGATGTTGGTCGACGGCGGCTGGATGGGACGTTAGATACAGTCCTTTTTCATGTACTTTCTGTTCCTCTCTGTTCGGTAAGTCATTTTATTTCGAAGGGGGAACTGAGGTAGCTCTCGAATCGGGCGCCTTGTCGATCTGCTTTATCGTATGCCAAGACAGTTTCGGACTTTCGGCTACAGGTTTAACTGGTAAAATTCTGCAATGCTCCTCGGGACAGCTCAACAGACGCTCTTTCGCAGTGGGCAGAGGCTCTTTAAATCCAGAACAGCTTTTGGATATACGGTTACTGTAGGACAGGCGTCCCGCTTGGTTGTAAGATTAGAAGAGCCAAGACGGCCGTCCTAATTTAAAAGTGTTCGAAAAAAACGCCTCAACCGCGAACGGTCGAGACGTATCAATAGCTCGACTTTGCAGGCTTACAGGCGGCGGCGAGTTACCGCGAATCCGATTCCAAGCACTCCGAAAAGAAGCGCGAACTGATTTGGCTCGGGAACCGCCGTGTATGAAAAACTCAATGCGTCGATCGTCGCTGCACCACCTCCGAAGTCCTGAAAGTGTCCGACCGCTTGCGTCCCGCTATTACTGAAATTAAAAGACTGTCCAGTTTCAGAAAAAATCAGATTTCCGTTGATGATCTGCTCAACGGTAAATATCTCTGCCGCAGTCGCCGTAAAGCGGACTTCGTAGTTAAAGGTCTCTCCGACATCAACACCCGTATCAATGCGACCGGCTGTGTCCACGCTGAAATTACTGTTTTGCGCGAAGATATTTGTGCCGTCGGACGTCAAATGCCCGCCATCAGCCATCGAAGAATTTCCAAGGATATTTCCGTCATCCACGTTCGAAAGACCTAAAACAAAATTGTTATTTCCGCCCGCGCTGATCGTCACGCCAGTAGCGGCAACCGAGATCGTAGAACCGATGTCCAGAGCCAAAACTTCAGCTTCAGAGAATCCACTATTCCATCCAAACAGTGCGCGATTGAAACTACTCGCGCCGTTGAGTATCCCTGTTGTTGCGGTGTCCGAAAGTGACATACCACCTTGTCCGATGAGGCTATCAGGGTTGTCACCCCCGAAATTTATACCTCCGTCGAACCATCCGTCCGAGGCAGTGAATGAAGTGTCAAAGAGCGTAACTGTCTGTGCGCTCAAAGATGTGGCTAGGGTTGCAATCAAGAGGAATTTCAGGGCGCTTGTTTTCATTGTGGTACTGTTTTGGGGTTTTAGGGGAGTAGGGCTGTAGGATAGCCGCCTACGCAAGACAGTTTACTCTTATCAGGTGTAAAGCAAGTTGACAAAATCGGTCAAAACTTGTCGATTCTGAACATATGAAACCGCTCAAAGAGGCGACCTATCCAATCAATCTATCGGAGAGGCCGCGAATCGTATGGGCGGGGGTAGACACCTACGAGCACATGCTCGGGAATCCATTCAAGCTCGGTAATATCTGGACGCTTCATCTCTACGAGTATTCAGCGAGAATAAGACTCGGTGAAGAAGATCATCCGTTTAGTGCGGGGTCGATTGGCATCTGTGAGCCTTACAGTAGGATTGAGTATCACAGCTGTTGGGCGGGTGAGGGTCGCCATTTCGCGTTTAATTTTCAGGTACCGGATGTCCGCGGTGATGCTATCTGGGAAATCCCCCGTTTTACTAGGGCAGAGGTTTTACAGGGGCAGCACTATGAATCGGGAATTCACAGAGCAATCACGGCCTGCAACGAGTTCCCATTCCGGGCGGAGATCGAGCTCTGGTCGATCCTTCTCAATTTGGCTCATCCACCGGACTCTCAAAAACAACGTGACGAACGTTCGCTTGACCAGCGCCGGATAGATCGGGCCTGCTCCATGATTGATCTTGGTTTGGATAAGCCGATCTACGCCCAACGGATTGCAGACGAGCTCCAAATATCGGTCACCCATGTTGGGCGCTTGTTCAAGAAATACCTCGATTGTCCGGTTGCGACCTACATTCGGCGAAAGCGAGCCCAGCGAGCCCATGAGCTACTGGTCTTTTCGTCGGTCTCGATCAGCGACATCGCAGTGCGGGTTGGAATACCGGATCTGGGAAACTTCAACCGCCTGATCCGCACGACCTACGGACTCTCTCCAAGAAAAGTAAGGGATTTGAAACCGGGGCTTCAGGTTGTCGAGGGACTCGATTAGGGAAGCTACGGCTTTTCAACTTTGGCGAGCTGATCTACGTGCTTCGGCTTGTTGCAACCGAGCGCAAGGCAAAGGCGCTCGCTTAAGGTGTCCGAAGGGTTATTGTCCCGAAGCGACTGTCAGCGAGTAGTCCTCGATGGTCACAGAACTGAATAAACCAGTATCAACTCCGGCGGAACCGAGAGAAGATGGGTGTGTTTGGAAACCTGCTGCAACGCCGGAAGGTGTGTTTTCTAGACCAGAAACTCCGCTTACCGAGTAGGAGAGGGATAGGGGTGAAGCAAGAGTGCCGCCGGTGAGCGTTGTTACCACGTCCCATTTGTCTTCCCCTTTCTTCGTAGTTTTCATCGACAGTGTCCAAGTGGTAGGATCCGTCAGATCCGAGGCGAGATCGATAAAGTGGGTTTCAGAACCTCCACCAAGTCCAGAGCGGAGCTCGAGCTCACCGGTGCTGGGGAAGTAGTAGATTCCGGAGCTAAGGGTGGGGGAGAAGTTCACCTTGCCCACTTCGTCGAAGATTCCGAAAGTCAAAATACCCTCTTCAAAGCTATCAATGTCATTTGAAGGCGTTTGAGCAGCTGAAAGAGTAAATTTTACTGTTTGAGTGATCGACTCGCCGACTGTGTTCGACCCTACAAGGTTTATCTGGTGAGCACGGATGAACGCACCCGAGGTGTCGTTGGCAACAGTGCCCAATCCGTCGGCTTTCCACTGGGTCTGTGCAACCCACCCGTCCTGTCCGTTCAGGTTTCCGGGGATCAGGCCGTCGAATGAGGTCGCATATTCAGATTGAGCTGAAGCAGAACCAGCGATGATTGCTGCAAGAGACACTGCAAGGAGTTTAGTGAGGGTTTGCATAGGGAAGAGGTTTAAAAAATCACACGTGTAAAGTTGGGCCACGAATACCTTGTGTCAAAAGCAAATTTCCTCCGGATCTTGTTTCGGATGTGGTCGTGTTTAATGTGTTTTTTTCGAGGGCTTTAGAAAACCAAGCTTAGCCGAGTACGTAAACAGTCAGAGGCTTTCTTTTTTTACTACCCCTCTTATCCCATTTCCAAACACGTTAGTTCCTCAGCTATCGACCGCGAATTTTTGAGACATCTATTTCATAACATTTGATCTATTCGTTCTAGCCATAGATTCTCAGAGACTGCTCAAGATAAATTTGCCCAACGATTCGACGAGCCGGCTTTTCTGAACGCTGACGAGATGGAACGTTTGAATCTGGGAATTCACCTTGGCTCTTGGAGTCCTGTGAGAGCGCTTTGACGTAAGTGGAAAGAGTAATCGTCTACATCCCCACAGTTAATAGATCCTGTCGAAAATCCGTCTTGGCTTTGGAGTCAACCCCAAGATTTCAAAGGACCAGGGGTCTCTCCCGTCTCGAGCAGTCAACTATACGAGCAGCCGAAGGACGTTGGTCGATGTTGGCTGGATGGGACGGCGACAGTCTTTCGCCTTAAAAGAAAATAAAAAAAAGGCCGACACAGTTTAGGGTGCCGGCCCTTCTCGAATTTACAGGTTCTCGCTTATCTACGACGGCGCATCGCTACGGCTGCTAGACCGAGGACACCTGCCAAAAGCGGGAAAGTTGTAGGCTCAGGGACGACACTGATAGAGAAACTATTGACCGTGACGCCCTGGAATGGTCCGGTCACGACCCCACCAGAAGACAGTGCCGACGGGCGCATTTGGAATCCACCAGCGATGCCTCCACCGTCAGAGTCGGTGTCGATATCTGTAAACCCGGTCGCCGTTCCAGCTATATTTGCGGATCCCGCGCCGGAAATTGATGCAACATAATCCCAGGTTTCCGAGCCAGTTTTTGTGTATGTTGTGGAAAGAATCCAGTTTGATGGGCTGGTGAAACCGTCCGCCGCAGAAAGTGATGCCGACGTGTCGGCAGTGAGGCCTCCTTCTCCGCGTAGTTCAAGGTTGCCTGTGCCCACGTCAAAAAAGAGACCAGCGAAGGGGCCGCTCGCAAACCCTTGAACTCCCTGCTGGTGAGTTAGGTCGAGGGTTACGATACCTTCCTCGAACACTGCGATGTCGGTGGACGGAGTGCGATAAGATGATAGAGTGAAGTCGAGCGTAATCGTCATGCTTTCTCCGATAGCAGTGGATCCCAAAACACCGGTGTTGTGAGCGCGGATAAACGCACCCGATGTGTTGTTTACCACTTCGTTGCTTGCGACTTGCCATTGGGACTGTGCAACCCATCCGTCTTGGCCCTGTAGCGGACCATCGGTAAAGCCATCAAAGTTGGTGTTGTAAGTTATTGCGTAACTCGTCGCCGAGGTTGCTGCGACGATGAGAAGAGGGGCCAGTGATTTCATTGTAGGGATTAGAGGGGTTGGTATAGTTGTGTTTCCCGATAGGGTTAGAGATACGATGTTAGTCGTTCATGGTTTTTGCAAGAAAAACTACATTCGAGTAAAGTATCTTTTGTGTTCAGGGAATAGCTAGCCAGTTTCACGTGGATGTTGCGGCAGTTGCAGGGTTGTAGAGCGTCGCGTCTGCAACACCACGGGTTAAGGGAACAAGTTCGATGGAGTGCCCAAATCTTGTTTGAGCTGTCTTCGATCCACGGGATCCGCGATCATCGCCTCGCAGCACTTGAGGACATGTGCCTTCCAAATTTTCCTTGGGGTTATCCTGATCATCAAATGAGATTGTTCTCAGGTATTACGGCCTGCTCGAGAATCGGCTCTGCGTCACTTGGAAATCCGGTTCGGCTCTGGCCGTGAAAATATTGCCTTTTATCGAGGTGCTTCGAAAAGAGTTGACTTCGGTGATTAGCTGACTTTGCATGTGTAAAGCGTTGGTGATTTTGCGTTTTGTAAAAACCACAACCCTATAAAATTCACCCCATCATCACCCATGAGTTCAATATACAAGCATATCCTCTTCGTTTTTTCCTCAGCCCTCACTGTCTCCGCCGTGGACATTGTTAACTTCACCGCTGGAGAAGGTTACGTAGACGGAAACCTCAACAACAATCCGGCTTGGGTTGCTCAAGCGCAGTGGCAGGTGGACAGCTCGGGAGCTGGGTCTGTTACGTCAAATACCGGAGCTTTTATTCGCGGGTTATACCTCGGCTCATCAAGCACCAATTCGATAGGTGATCAGATTACGATGTCCCTCGATTTCAGCTTCACGAGTAACTACTTCTCTCCTACCAACCCGCCATCAACTAACGGCCAACAACAGTTCTTTCTCATGGGCCTTGCAAACACCGATGGATCAGCTGCAGCCGTGCCACAACTCCTTGGTGTTGCACTCGCCCGGGGGGCCAGCGATGACTCGCTTCAGCTACGTCTTGGGAGCGGTGGTTCGGGAACTTCGCTTGGAAACGCCAGTGACTTCGACGGCGATTCTTTTTTGTTCACAACAACATGGACGAAGCTCGATGCAGACTCTTACGGAATAGCAAGCACAATTGTGGCTTCCAGTGGGCCAACGGTCTACGAACTGAACACAACAGTCGACGACGCAACCGCAGGAGACAGCTCCATTTTTCGCGGTATTTTTAATATACTGCCGTCTGCTGGAACCGCTGGGCCAGACGTGAACTCTTATGATGGGATTTCGATTGACACATTCACTTTCGGCGTCGTCCCTGAGCCTGGGACGTTCCCTCTTCTGGCTGGACTTACGGCTCTCGCGTTCGGTCTTTTTCGCCGTCGTCGTTAGAAAAGGCTTTTCTACCGGCAGACTGTGAACCTCTGTAGCTTCAGGGCTTCGGTAACTAGCGGTTTGATTCTTTCAAAGTCTTCTGCCCCTAAGGCGTGACGGATGGCTAAAGCCAGCCGAAAAGGTTGTGATCGTCTCCCTCGTTGATCTTCTTCTGGTTAGGGGAGTGATTCTAAATCTATAGATTGGGCACACAACAGGCTTAAATCGGCTTCTCCAGATATTACTTCGATTCGTGAACAGATAGCTTATTCCAATCGAAGGTAACGCCGACTCCGGGCTGATCGGGAGCGACGGCTCGGTGGTTTTCTACTACCAGTGGTCGGGTGGTGTATTGGTCGATGGGGAAACTGTGGACCTCTAGCCAGCCTGCGTCGGGTTGGCTGGAGAGGAGACTGACGTGAAGCTCCTGCATGCCGTGGGTGCAGACGGTAACGCCGTGCACGTGGGCTAACTTGGCAGCGGCGAGCCAGCCGCTTACTCCGCCGCAGTTGGAGGCGTCCGGTTGGATATAGCTGAGCTTCGCCTGATTGAGAGCATACCCGTGCTCGTAGATGGTGTGAAGGTTTTCGCCCATCGCGAGAGGCACTCCGGTGGCCTCTGCGATTTTGGCAAATCCTTGGTAGTCGTCCGGTAGGGTGGGCTCTTCGAACCAGAGAATATCGAATTTGGCGAACTCTTTGGCTGCCAGGATCGCCTCGTCGACCGTCATCGAGTAGTTGGCGTCTACCATAAAGGTGATGTCCGGCCCGATCAGCTCGCGCACGGCTTTTACCCTTTCGACATCTTCTTCGAGCTTTTCGCGGCCGACTTTGATCTTTACCCCGTTGAAACCCGCATCGAGATAGCTCTTAATATTTTTCAAAAGCTTCTCGAGTGGGAAGTTCAGGTCGATGCCGCCGCAGTAGGCCTTACAGGTTTGGTCGGCACCACCAGCCATCTTCCAGAGTGGTTGGCCGGCCTTCTTGCAGCGGATATCCCAGAGTGCGATATCGATCGCTGAAATCGCAAAGGAAGCGATGCCTCCCCGGGCCACATAGTGTACATGCCACTCCATGAAGTCGTAGATTCCCTCGATGTCGGTTCCGTCTTTTCCGATGAGAGCCGATTCGAAATCGTGCTCAACCATCGCCTTGATTGCGTAGCCACCTTTGCCACCGGTGTAGGTGTAGCCGGTGCCTTCGGAGCCATCTTCGAGGCGAACGGTAACCGTGATAAGCTCGAAGTGAGTGTGGTCGCCGTGTTTGGCATCAGTCAGCACTTCCGGCAGCGGGACTTCGAAGAGTCGGGTGGTGATGGAACTAATTGTATTCATAGAATAAAGGGATTTGTAGTCGGGAGATCGAAATTCCTGTGGCCGAACCCGTTGCCTATGGTTGGTAAGGTTGGTGACCGGCGGGCGTATCTGCGCCGTGAATTTGTTCAAGGAGTTCATTGAGCTCCTGAACGACTTCGGGATGTTTGTTGGCAAGGTTGGAAAGTTGGGCGATGTCGCCTTCGAGATCATAAAGCTGCGGTTCTCTTGCATTCCCGGTTTCGATATTCTTGAAGGGCATCCATTCCGGTCCGTCGTGGGGAGGGATGAAGACCCACTTGCCTTTGCGCACCACTGTTTTGGCGCCAATGCCCTCGGTGACCAGGCTCTCGCGACCCTTTTCGTCATTACCAAGAATCACGTTGCTCATTTCTTGACTGTCGGCGGTTTCGCCGCTCGTAAGATGCACCCCGGCAAGCTCCGCGAAGCTGGCAAGGAAGTCGTTATGGCTGAACAAGGCCGGACTCTCTCCGGGGGTAATCCGTCCCGGTGACCATGCGATCATCGGCACACGGGAGCCACCGTCGAACAGGCTGTATTTGCCCCCACGTAAAGGTCCGGCCGGACTGTGGTCACCGGTCAGCTCGCGAGCCTGATCAACGTAACCGTCATCCAATACGGGGCCGTTGTCGCTGGAAAAGACGACAATGGTATCTTGATCGAGGCCTTGTTTGCGCAAGTGATTCAGAAGTTCTCCCACAGACCAATCCAGCTCGGCAATCACATCGCCTCGAGGCCCTTTATTTGTCGATCCCTTGAAGCGCGGACTGGGAATGCGCGGTACGTGTGGCTGATGGAGTGCGTAGTAGAGAAAGAAGGGAGTTTCCCGGTTCTCCTCGATGAAGCCTTTGGCACGATTGAGAAAGACATCACTCATGGTTTCGTCATCCCATTGAGCGGACTGGCCACCGCGACTAAATCCAATGCGGCCGACGCCATTCACGATTGTATCGTGGTGGTGATCGTCGCTGTGCGGCATCGTGAGGAGCTCAGGGTTACCTTTTCCGGTTGGGACTTCAGGGAAGGGGTTATTGCCACCATAGCGGACTTCGATGGGGTCCTTGGGATCGAGGTTGTCGACGTGGCTCCCGTCGACATAAACGCAGGGCACACGGTCGTTGGTGGCCGCCATGATGTAACTGGTGTCAAAGCCGACATCAGTGGGGCAGGGATGGATCTCGCCATTCCAGTCGACGTGACCATTGCCAAGCCCGATGTGCCATTTTCCCACCACTCCGGTGCGATAGCCCACCTCTCGAAGCGTTTTTGGCAAGGTGCGTTCGCTCTCGCCGATGATCATGGGCGCATCGCCTGCCAGAATCTGCGCGCGTGGATTCCGCCATGGATAGGAACCCGTCAGGAGGCTGTAGCGCGAAGGGGTACAGGTGGCCGCAGTGGCGTAGCTATTGGTGAAGCGAATGCCTTCGGTCGCCATCCGATCCAGGTTCGGCGTTGGCAGCCCTGAAGCGCTGTAGCAAGAAAGATCCCCAAAACCAAGGTCGTCAGCGTAGATGATGACGAAGTTAGGCTTTTTTTTCATGGGAACCATACTGTAGCAGTTTCTCCGAAGTCGAAATCAGCGGAGCGGAAATCAAACTCGAAATCGATTCGTTTCGCGATTTCCGTTGCGCTTCGTCGACTTCGATTTCGAGGGCAACCTTCTCAGTCAAAGTTTACGTAGTAGGTCTTCTTTTCAAGATACTGTTCGAAGCCGTATTTGCCGTCTTCGCCACCGGTGCCACTAAGCTTGTAGCCATTGTGGAATCCTTGGTGTTGTTCGCCGTGTCCGCGGTTGATGTAGATTTCACCGAACTCGAGCGCTTTGTTGAGGCGAAGAATGGTCTTCATGTCCTTGGTGCAGACCATTGCAGCGAGACCGTAGTCGCAGTCATTGGCGTAGGTCATGACTTCATCGAAGCTGCTGAACTTGAGCACGGGGAGAATCGGACCGAACGACTCTTCGTGCACGATGGTCATCTCCTGTTTCACATCGGTTAGGATGGTCGGTTCGAACCAATAACCTTTGTTAAGGTCGGCACCTTTGGCACGCTTGCCGCCGAATGCGAGCGTAGCTCCTTCCTCAAGACTCACCTTGACGAGTTCTTCCATGTGTTCGAGTTCAGTCTTGCTGACTTTCGGGCCGATGTCGCTGCTTTCCTCCATCGGGTCGCCGACCTTTAGCTGGGCCACTTGAGCCATGAATCTCTCCATGAATGCATCGTAGATGTCTTCATGGAGGTACATGCGTTCGTTGCAGGTACAGACCTGGCCGCAGTTGTCGAAGCGTGAATGGAGCGCGGCTGCGACCGCGGTGTCGAGATCGGCGTCCGGAAAGACGATGAACGGTGCCTTTCCGCCCAGCTCGAGCTGGCAGTGTGCCATGTTGTCGGCAGTGGCCTTGATGATTGCCTGGCCTGCTGGCGTGGAACCGGTCATCGTGACCATGTTGGTCAAGCGGCTCCGGCATAGGGCATCCCCCATGGTGCGTCCGGGCCCTGTGACAATATTGAGAACTCCATCCGGAATGCCAGACTTCTTCGCGAGATTGCCCAGCTCGAGAGTCGCCAAAGGCGTCTCTGTAGTTGGCTTGAGAACGACTGTGTTGCCCGCAACCAAAGCCGGACCGAGCTTTCGTCCTGCAAGTGCCATCGGGAAGTTCCATGCAGTGATGGCAACGACAACCCCGCGCGGATTCTTATGGATCCAAATGTGCTCGTTTTCGTTGTCCGATTGGACGATGTCGCCGTCCATCTGACGCGCCCAGTCGCAGGCGTATTCGATGAAGGAACAGACGACGTCGACTTCAAAGCGGGCTACCTTAAGCAGTTTGCCCTGCTCGCTTACGAGCAAGCGGGCGAGACGTTCATTGTTTGTGCGGACGAGATCGCAAAACTTTCGGAGGAGCTCGGCACGCTGCCGTGCAGGGGTTGCGCCCCAGGCGGGCTGAGCGGCTTTTGCTGCCTCCAGCGCGGCCTGAGCGTCGTCTTCATTACCGTTTTGGACGATACCGGCGACGGATTCGTCGGATGGGTTGATCACCTTTACGGTTTCACCCGATGCGGACTCGACCCACTGGCCGTTGATGAAGAGTTTGTAAGAAGGGGTTTTAGCGGTTTCGCTCATGATACGTTTGTTTTAAAGGGTTATTCAAAGTTCCAGAGTTCTGGGAAGTAACGGTAGTAGCTCTTGCCGTAGGAATTTGCTGAGGCGGCGATTTCCCTGTGCATTTCAGCACAGTGTTTCTTGGCTTTTAACTGGTCACCGATGGTGAGAGTGTGCCAGTTTTCCGCAAGAATATCTCCGTTGCGATCAACGATTTGTAATTCCACACGAAACGTCGAGCTGTCCTTGCCTTCGACCTTCCAGTTGACTCGGCCAAACTCCTTGGAGCTGTTCGCCTCGACTTCGATTTCGATACGGTCTCCCTGCTGCACCTTGCCATTGGAATGGATTACTCTCCATTGTAAATTGAGGTCCTTCAGATCCTTGTGATGGTCGTTGACGACCCAAAGCCCAGCATCAAATAGACTTCCCGGATTCCAGCGCCGTTTGGTGTATTCCAAACTCGGCAGCAAGGGCTGATAGGCGCGTTTCACGTAGTCGAAACAGAGCTTCTTCTCGCCGTAGTAGTCAACGATGCCCCATTTGATGTCGGGCATGTGGGTGATGAAGTGGCAAAGCGAGACACAGCTCACCCGTGGCTTGCGTCGGCGGAAATGTTCCAGTGCAAACTGTGCGATGATGCCGTGTGCGGTTTGGGTGGCTTCAACGAAGTCTTCGAGGGAATCTGTTCGGGGCTCCCCAAAGACTTCGACGTTCAGTGTTTTGAGGATGTCGATGTCGGCCCAGTGGTAGCCCCAGCTCGGTCCCATGGGCCAAAGCTCGTTTTCCGGGATGAATTTTTTCAGGCTTTTGATCGAGGGTGCGGATGCGGCTGTGAGTTCGGGGACTACACAGAAATCGAGCTTTGGATAATACTCTTCCATCAGCACGTCGCCCGCTCCATAGTAGTGCTCGTTCGCATGTGTGGACTCCTTTGGCTTGAAACCGAGCTTGCGTCCGAAGGTTTCACTCATCGGAGAAGCGATTCCGTAAGGGATGTTGGTCACCTTTCGCACGGCTTCGCCGATCGATTCCATGATGAACTTGTTGTCGCTCTCCACGTGGGCGTTGGAGAAAAAGACCTCTTCTCCGCCCATGAACATGATTGCGCTGGGGTGGTTGCGGCGTTGCTCGACGATTTGCACGCACTCGGCTACCGCCGGATGGAAAACCTCGGGATCTGCCTTGTAGGCCTGTGTCGCGAAACAGAAATTGGTCCAGACGGTGATCCCGAGCCGGTCGCAGAGCTCATAGAAGTAGGGGACCTCCGGCGGGTGCCAGCCGAAGATGCGGAGGTTGTTGATATTCGCCTCCCTGACCATCTTCAGTAGTGCATCGTACTTCTCGTTGCGGTTTCGACCGTAGAGCATCGAGGGGGGACCACTCCAGCAAGCGGAGCGCAGAAACATCGGTTTGCCGTTGATGTTGAACGTCCAGTCGTACTCGACCTCGTCCTTCGAAAAGCCGGGGTTTCGGGTCATCTCGACCTCTCTTATTCCAAAGACCTCGCGGTAGCTGTCTTGTTCGGTTCTACCGGTCTTGAGCCCGATTTCGACCTCGTAGAGCCTTTGCTCGCCCATACCCATGGGCCACCAGAGCTTGGCGTTGCGCACCGGGACTTCGACACGCACCACGTTTTTTCCCGGGGCGAGCTGGGCTTTTTGTCGGATGACTATCGGTCTTGAGCGGAAATTTTCTCCCTTAACGGAGAGGTCCAAGGTTCCGAGAACGGGTGCGTCCATTTTACTGCTGATTTCGACATCGATTGAGACCACCGCGTCCTTGCCATCGATGGTGGACTCAATACGGGTCTTTTCGATCCGGTGAGCACCGGTGGCACGGACTCTAACGGGTTGCCAGATGCCCATCGGGATGACATCGGGCATGTAGTCGCCGCCGAAGACGAACTTCCTCCCCATAACACGGCGATGGTTTCGCGGCGGCGGGTCTAGTTTAAGCATGAGGATGTTGCAGCCTTCGGCCCACTTTTCGAATCGAACGAGAGGGCTGATATCAAAATCAAAGTGAGAAAACATGCCCTCGTGGCTCCCGAGGTGCGTGCCGTTGACCCAGGCGTCGCAGCTGTAGTCGACGCCCTCAAACACAAGGCTGATCCGTTTGCCGCGCATCTCCTCTGGCGTTTCGAATTTCGTAATGTACCACCACTCAAGCTCCATGGCCCATTTGGCGCGAATGAAGTTTCGCCCGAAGTAGGGATCGTCGATGGCGCCTGCCCGTTGGAGGTCGGTGTAGACATCGCCGGGAACGCAGCCCTGGTTCCAGTTGTAAAAAGTGCCCTGATACTCGGAGGCAAGCTCATGAAAACCTTCGATGATCCCCTGGCCAGGGCGAATGCCCTGCATCTTCCAGTGGTTACCGCTTAAGTCGATTTCGATACGGGAGGGCATGCTTACCAATTTTTTGGGAACTAGTGTTGATGGGGAAGGGGGATGGAAACCAAGGATCTGTTGTTAAAAATACCAAAAATTACATAGTCAAGGATGATCGTGCTTCTGCCCACTAATATCGTTGGTGAAAAAGATTTGTAAGTTTTGGGTATAAGGGTAAAACCGAAAAACTTACACAAAAACCGCTGTTTGTTGGCGAATAGGGATGACTCGAAAGGGTTCGATTATCCTTTGCACCTTGTTTTTTAGGGATTTTGGTTACAAAATCCGGAAAAAAAAGTAAGGTCCTTATTCGGTCTGTATTTCTGGACTTTAGTAGGGTAATTATTTGTTGAAAATGGTATTGACAGAAAAGATCTTTGGGAGAGACTGAGTTTGTTCAATCGCAAGATTCTTAACGCTAACCCAATCGCCCCATATGAAAAGTAATGTAATAACCCTCGCGCTTGCCGGCCTCATGGTGAGCGCCACAGCGCACTCGGCTGTCGTCACAATCTCCGCTCTTGATCTCCGCTCCGGTGGCGTGTACGGTCACGATGCGAATGTTGGCACCCCGTGGACAGGGACCCCAGCAGTCCCGGGAACGCAGGTAAGCGGTGGTACGGTTTTGATCAACGAGGACCCGCCTACCAACGTGAATACCGCGGCTAATCCCCTAGACTACTTCGTCCGGTACTCGGGTCTCGATCTAGATGGGGACTCGACTGCAAACGACACCGTGTCGTTCACGATGAGGTTTGATGGCTCTGGGGCGTCGCCGAACGCAATGAATCAAGGCATCGATGCTGGTTTTGGTAACTTGGAGGGAATAACTATCTCGATGCTTAGCGTTTCTGGAACGACCACTGACAACGGTGACATTATTGTTTTCGATGGTTTCACCTCGATCAACATCGGCAAGGGTTCTGGTATTCCGGCAAGCGGTTCGGTCGATGTGACTGGAGCTGGTGAAACGACGCAAACAGCTAATGTTTCAACTACCGAAAACACTTTTCAATTTGTCCAAGACTCGATTGATTTCACGGGTCCCGTTGCGAGTATCTTGCTAAACAATTCTGTCCAAGGGGCAGCGGGGACTATGGTCGCTCGGAACTACGATCTTCAGTTCAGCACCACTCCTATTCCGGAGGCAAACTCCTTCGCATTCCTCGGTGGTTTGATTGCGATGGGTTGCGTAGTTGCACGGCGGCGTAGGTAGTTTCCCAGCGTATTTTATCTTCTCAGGCGCTCGCCCACTGTGGCGGGCGCTTTTTTTTGGTTTGTTGAAAGTGGTTCTTCCTGGCTCAGAAATATCAATGGATATAGACTTTTGTAGTGGACGACAGGTGGTCGGTATGTAAGTTTTGGGGTATGGATTTGCCCCGAGAACCCGAGATTTACCACTGGATCGACACTCCGACACCCCTCGGCGCCCTCAACTATGCCGGTTTCTTTGTAACGGATCAGGATTGGGGGTTGAAGCAGATGCGGAGCCTCGAATTCTACTCACTTGCCCTGATCATTGAGGGTGGGGGTGTTTTTCGGGACGAGAACGGCATTGAGACGGAGGTAAAACCAGGGGACTGTATTGTGGTGCCGCCGGGCTTGACTCACCAATACGGCTGTCGGACCGGTGGGTTCTGGAAGGAGATCTACGCTTGTTTCCATGGCGACGCTTTCGATCCGTGGCGGGAGTGTGCAGGTCTTGAACAGCGGCAGGTCTTCCACTTGGGGAGCGTCGATCTGTGGTTGCCGCGTTGGAAGCGGATCGTCGACAGCCGGCCACGAAATCACTTTGAAGCCGTTGTCACGCTATCAGATATCCACCTCCTGCTGAATCACGTCTCGGCTGCGGACCGGGCGGATTGGAGCTTTGAAGAACGCATGATTGCCAGCCGACAGCACCTGCAGTCCCTGCCACCCGAGGATCAGCCGGACTGGGAACTGCTGGCCAACGAATGCGGTTGCAGCTACGAAACCTGGCGCAAGGGCTTTACCAAGCAGTTCAATGTGTCTCCGATGCGCTATCGCAGGGCGGCGTTGATGCGGCAGGCAGGTCGCCTGATGACGCGCACCAGTCTTTCGAACGAAGAGCTAGCCTCTCAATTTGGCTGTAGCGACGGCTTTCACTTTTCCAAACTCTTTAAATCTGTCATGGGAGTGACCCCTCAGGACTTCCGCAAGCAAGTGAAAGCCGTTGCAGAAGGCAACTGAGCTTTCCTCGCTGTTTCTCTCCTACAAACTTTTAACCCCGATGAATTGCACGAGTAAACCCACGCTCGCTTTGAGTTCCTATTTCTTATTTGCGAGTCTCCTTTTGATCGTGAACGGAGTTTCTGGTGAGACGAGGCCGAATGTCATCATTATCCTGTCCGACGATTCCGGTTATTCGGACCTGGGATCCTACGGAGGAGAAATCGAGACACCGAACCTGGATCGGCTCGCAGAGAATGGAATGCGTCTGACGAACTTCTACACGAATGGAAGGTGCAGTCCGACCCGTGCCTCGCTGATGACCGGACTCGAGTCAGCCAAAGTGGGATTTGGTGGCGGTGTGGTGGGCGATTGGTCACGTGAGATGCCTTTCCCAGCAAGGCGCGGCCGCCTGTCGTACGATTTTCCGACCCTTGCCGAGCTTCTGAGAGACGAGGGTTACCAGACCTCAATGGTGGGCAAGTGGCACCTGGGAGGGAGTCTGATGAAGTTTTCGGAGGGACTGCAAAAAGCCTGGAAGCAGTCTCACGAAGGCTGGGAGTTGACGGATGAAGAGATTGAGGCCGATTTCCTCGCTCTGCCGAAACAGCGCGGGTTTGATGAGTACTTTGGTATTTTCAAAGCCCAGGATAATCTCTTTTTCAAACCCGGCCAACCGCACCCGTATGTGGATGGCAATGAAAAGGCCGAGATCGAATACGACCGCGACTACACGATTCACACTTATCCATCCGAGCCGGGCACGCCCTACAGCCAGAATCACGGGAAAAGCGGACCGGTCTTCCACGCCACCGATGGGATCACCGACCGAGCCATCGAAATGATAGAGGATGCCTCTAAGGAAGATGCGCCTTTCTTCCTCTATGTAGCCTATCGCGCTCCCCACCGTCCTTGGCAGGCGCCGGAATCTTTAGTTCAGAAGTACCTTCCGAAATACGAAGACCTACGGGCTGCCCAACGCGAACGTGTGGAGCGCTTGAAGTCCGAGGGTCTTTTCCCCGACGATGGCGCCTACAAGCCGAGCTGGCTTCCGCCGGATCAGGACACCTTCCGTCGGCAGCTGGCGTTGCATGCAGCGATGATGGAGGGTATCGATCAGAACGTGGCTCGCTTGATGCAAGCGCTGGTCGACACTGGCGAGCTGGACAATACGCTCATCCTTTACTTTTCGGACAATGGGTCAGTTTCCAAGCTCCATGAATTCATGAACGCTCCCTACCGGGGGAGTAAAGCTTTGGTCTGGGAGGGCGGACTGAAGTCTCACTGCATTGCCTACTGGAGGGGTCGCATCGCTCCCGGCACGATTTCTAATGAGCAAGTGTGGGTCGGTGATTGGATGCCCACGATACTGGACATCATTGATGCCGATTATCCCACAGAGTTCCGTGGTAACGAACTTGCGCCGATGGACGGGCGTAGTGTGGTCTCTGTCCTCAAGGGCGAGTCCATTGCGCCGCATGAAGTGCTTTATTTTAACGACAAGGGACAACAGAGTGTCATTTACAAAGGCCGGTGGAAGCTTCTGATCGAGCCCGGTTGGTATTTACAGACGATTGCTAAACCCGGGATTGTTCACGAGTTGTACGACCTCGAAAACGATCCTTCTGAGTCGAAGAATCTGGCAAGGCAAAACCCCGAGCTCGTCGAGCAGCTTGCAAAGATCGCCCGGCAACGGGAGTCCGATCAGGAAATCGTCGACTACGCCGAGGTGGTCAAGGTGCGGCCACGTGACCCCTATTGAACTCAGTTTGCTCAACAAAATTGGAAAAAGACCGAAACCGTTGGAAAATTTAATGAGAGTCGATTCAACACCGCGCCAAACCGTTCCGCTTACTGAAGGCTGGCGGTTTCTTCTTGGCGATATGGAGGGTGCCGAAGCACCGGTCTTTGACGATGGTGATTGGCGATCGGTTCATATCCCCCATGACTGGAGCGTCGAATCCTCTTTTGACGAAGGTCTGGAAGGCGCGACGGCCTACCTACCCGGTGGAATCGGCTGGTATCGAAAGAAGTTTCGTCCCCTGGGTACGGAGCGGACGTACCTTCACTTCGATGGCATCTACAATCACTCGACAGTTTATCTGAACGGGAAAAAACTGGGTGACCACCCCTATGGCTATTCGCCGTTTTACTTCGATATCACGGATTGGATTGTTGATGGCGAGAATGTCGTTTCTGTCCGGGTCGATCGTAGCCGTTACTGTGACAGCCGCTGGTATACCGGCTCCGGAATCTACCGACGCGCCGAGCTAATTGGAACATCGGAGACCCACGTTCCCGTCTGGGGCACCTTTGTGACTACTCCGGAAGTTTCGAGGGATCGTGCGACCGTCCGGATCGAAGTCGAGATCGCTGGTCCTCTGGACGAAGTCACAGTGGAAACAGAAATCGTTGATCCGACCGGCGAGACCGTCGCCAAGGTAGAGAGCGCCGCCTTGGACAAGGTCACACAGATTGCGGAAGTTTTGGATCCCGAGTTCTGGGAATTGACTACGCCACAGCTTTACCAAGCGGTGACCCGAGTCTGGATGCGTAGTGAACTTTTGGATACCTACGTCACTCGATTCGGTATCCGCACGATTCATTTCGATGCCGACAAGGGCTTTTTCCTGAACGGGAAGAACACCAAGGTTAAGGGTGTCTGCCTGCATCACGATGCCGGCTGTGTTGGTGCAGCTGTGCCGGATGATGTCTGGCGGCGTCGACTCGAAACACTGAAGGAAGCGGGATGCAATGCGGTCCGGATTGCGCACAATCCGGCTTCCTCTGATTTTCTCAGTCTCTGTGATGAGATCGGACTCCTCGTTCAGGACGAGTTCTTTGATGAGTGGGACAACCCGAAGGACAAACGTCTGAACATGAATGATAGGCACTCGGACTACATTTCGAGGGGTTATGCAGAGCATTTTGAAGAGTGGGCTGAACGGGATTTGAAGGATACGATTCGCTCGCATCGGAACCACCCCTCGATTTTCCAGTGGAGCATTGGAAACGAGATCGAGTGGACCTATCCGCGCAACGCGGAAGCGACTGGTTTCTTCCATGTCGATTGGAGCGGAAATTACTTCTGGGATCAGCCGCCGAATTCGCCAGAGGAAATCAGGCGGTTGCTTGAAACCCTTCCCAATGGCGAACACGGCATCGGTAGAACAGCGCAGAAACTCTCAAAATGGACGAAAGAGCTCGATACCTCGCGTCCGGTAATAGCGAATTGTATCCTTCCTTCCTCCAGCTACCTGTCCGGCTACGCAGACGCTCTCGATGTAATTGGATTTAGCTACCGGAGGGTGATGTACGACTACGGTCACAAGAACTACCCCCGCCTCCCGTTGATGGGAACCGAAAACCTACCTCAGTGGCATGAGTGGAAGGCTGTTGCCGAGCGACCTTTTGTCGCCGGTACCTTTCTTTGGACCGGAATCGACTACCTGGGCGAGGTAGATAACCGCTGGCCGGTCCGTGCCAACGAAAGTGGTTTACTCGACACTGCTGGTTTCCCACGAGGTTCCTACCACATGTTGAAAACCCTCTGGTCTGATGATCCGCATCTCCATCTCACGACCCAGACGCTGGAATGGTCTCCGTACTCTTACGACGAGAAGACTGGTTTCATTGGAGAGGACGATCCCACTGCCTGGGAGCGGAAACTCTGGGCTTGGCAAGAGGTCAACACGCACTGGAACTATACTGACGGCGAGATGATAGCAGTCGAGGTGTATTCGAATTCCGACGACGTTGAACTGTTTCTCAATGGACAATCGCTCGGTTCCAAGAAGCTTTCGGATTTCCCTGACCGGATCTTCAAGTGGGCCGTTCCGTTCGAAGCGGGAAAACTCGAAGCGAGAGCAGCCGCAGCAAGTGATGCGATCGAGACGTCCGGCAGTCCGGTCGGAATTGAGCTCATGCGCGACGGCGTTCACGTCATCGCTCAGCTGGTCGATGAGGAGGGCCGTCCAGTGAAGTCGGAAGAGCGAGAGGTGCGGTTCAGTGTATCGGGGGTTGCCCGTATCCTTGGCGTGGACAATGGCAGCATTTGCAGCACCCAGGATTTTCAGTCGGATCGACTTACAACCTCACAGGGTAGGTGTTTGCTTGTGCTCTCGGATAGTAGTTCGGGAGAGGTTTTTGCCCATTCGCCGGAGATCGAATCGGCTCAAATCGAATTAGAGGCCTATGCAGCGCTATCTTAGAGTCTGTGCCATGGTAGCGACTGCTCCCTTTTTGTCTTGTGCCGAAAGCGAGAACCGGACCCATAGCTTGGTTTCGCTGGAAGAAGGTTCGCTCCACCCGAATATATCGCATTATGATAGCCGCATTTTGGGACACCGCGACGACGGGCTCCTAGTCGAGGCGGGTGGTTCTGAAGCGTGGCCAAGCATTACCTTTAGCTCAGGGGATGACGCTTGGGACTTGAGGGGTTACTTTCGGGTTAAAGTGGATGTAACCAACCTCGGTAGCCTTCCGCTGTTCGCTGGCATTCGGCTTGATTCGAAGAGTGCCGGCCAGACAAATACCCCGCAGCATGCCCAGGGATTTGAGTCCATCGAGCCGGGGCAAACGATGACCATCAGTATGCGTCTCAGCACCGAGGACTGGATTTTTGATGAACCGCTTCCGCTGGTCGGTATGCGGCGTGCGCCGGGAATCGAGCTGATGAATCTCGCTGCTGTTGAAAAGATTCAGGTTTTCATTGGTCACGCTGATGAGCCGAGAACCTTTCTGATACAAAACCTTCGCGCAGAAGGAACTGTTGAGATCCGACCGACAGAGGGATTCTTGCCTTTCGTCGATCGGTATGGACAAAACAAGCACAAGGAGTGGCCGGAAAAGATTCGCGACGACGGCGACTTTGCGAAGGTGATCCGGATTGAAGAGTCAGATCTTTCGCGAAACCCTGGAATTTCCAGCTGGAGCCGATTCGGTGGTTGGAAGGACGGACCGAAGCTCGAGGCGACAGGCTTTTTCCGGGTCGAAAAGGTCGACGGCAAATGGTGGTTCGTTGATCCCGAGGGATACCTCTTTTGGTCGAATGGACCCACCTGCATGAGTCCCGACTTTGGCTACACTGGGGTTGAGGGCCGGGAACACTATTTCGAAGGACTGCCCGAAGATGGGAGTGAACTCGCTCAGTTCTACCAGTTGAGCAATTGGGCACCGCACGGCTTCTACTCAGACAAGATTCCCTATCGAATCCTTCAGGTTTACAAAGCGAACCTTTATCGGAAATACGGAGAGGATTGGCTGGAGAGTTTTATCAAGATGGCTCATCTTCGTTTGCGTAGTTGGGGAATGAATACAGTGGCGAACTGGGCGCTGCCGGAGCTTTACCGTGGAAACGATACCGCCTACATCGCGAGCTTCTTTGTCGTGGGCAATCGCACGCTGGAAGGCTCTGAAGGCTATTGGGGTAAATTTCACGACGTGTTCGATCCCTCGTTTCGCGAGTCGGTCAAGAATGGCTTTCGAGAACGTCGTTTTGAAGCACAGGACCCCTGGTGCATTGGCTTTTTCGTGGATAACGAGCTTTCCTGGGGGAACGACGGGATTTCGCTTTCCTTGGAGACGCTGACAAGTCCGGCCGATCAGCCCGCCAAGATCGAGTTTGGGCGGGACTTGAGACGCAAATACCGTGATATCGAGTCTTTGAATCTTGCCTGGGGAACTGGCTACAGGTCTTGGACGGACTTCCTCGAGACGCGAACGGTTCCCTCTATCGATCGGGCGATCGGAGACCTTCGTAGTTTCTACCGCAAGACAGCGGATACGTACTTTCGGACGATTAGAGAGGAACAAAAGGCTGCAGCCCCAAATCACCTTTACATGGGTTGCCGGTTCGCGTGGGTGAATGACACCGTAGCCCTTTCGTCTGCGGAATACTGCGATGTCGTCAGCTACAACAAATATGAGCGCAGCATCCGAAGCATGCGCTTGCCCTACGATACTGATCGACCGATGATTATCGGAGAGTACCACTTTGGTGCGACCGACAAAGGACACTTTCACCCCGGTTTGCGCGAAGGGAAGGACCAAAACGAACGCGCCGAACTCTTCAAGGACTATCTACAAAGCGCGCTGGAGAATCCTCAAATGGTCGGCGTGCACTGGTTTCAATGGGTAGACGAGCATTTTGCCGGAAGAGCCGATGAAGAGAACTACAACGTCGGTCTCGTCGATATCGCAGACACGCCCTACCGGGAGATGGTCGAGGTCATCCGTTCGGTAGGCAAGAGAATGTACCCCTTCCGATACGAATACAAATAAAGCCATGACTGACACCCCAGCCGAGAACGAAGAATTCGATATTGATAAGACTAGACCAGAGGACGTTGTTCCTCTCAAGGAGAAGATCGCCTACTCTATGGGGGTAGTCTCCGATCACTATGCGAACGTTTGTCTGGCTTTTGTCTTCATTACGCCTTTCTTTGTCGACTTCCTTGGCCTGGGAGCTTCGGTAGTGGGTTTGGCATTGGCAGCGGCACGGTGCTGGGATGCATTTACGGATATATTTGCGGGTCGGTTTTCTGATTCCTGCAAGAGCCGCTTCGGTCGCCGGAAACCTTTTATCTTTGTCGGCGCTATTTTAACTGGCTTGCTCTTCCCGACCATCTGGATGGTTCCTGATGCTTGGTCGACGACGGCGATTACGGTTTATCTCTTCGTCATTCTGATGCTGTTTTACTCGGTTTATTCGATCTTCTCGGTGCCCTACGAAGCATTAGGTGCCGAGCTGACGCCGGACTATAAGGAGCGGAGTCGTATTTTCGTGGTGCGGAAGTATGTGCAGGAATTTTTTAATCTTGGGATTGTCTGGATCTTTCCTCTCGCTGCTTGGTTAGGAACGTTTGATTCAATCGGAGGTGAGATTGGAGGTGTTCGCACGGTAAGTTGGATTGTCGCAGCCGTCATCATCGGTGCGGGTATTCTTCCCTCCATATTCAACGTCGAGCGATACAAGCAAATTGCGGAGAAGGAAGGGGCCGGATCTTTTATAGGTGCGATTAAGGCGCTGCTCGGGAATAAGCCTTTGTTGATCGTTGTGGGTGTGATCTGCATTTACCTTTTCTCAATCTTGGCAACGGCTAATCTCTCTTACTTTGTCAACGTATACTATATCTACGGAGGGGATTTCGTTAAGGGAGCCAGCCTTGGCGGGATAGATGGAACTTTGCGACTTTTCTTTGCTCTCGCTGCTGCTGCAGTGATCGGAAAGCTGACTAACAAGGTGGATAAACATAAGATCATGATGGCGTCAGTGGTCGTTCTGATTGTCGCTTTTGTTGGGATGTATTTCACGACCTTGCCAGGCCGTCCATGGCTCTCACTTGTTTTCAAGCCTCTGGTTGCTGTTGGCGAGTGTGGTTTTTGGGTCTTAATCCTCTCGATGCGGGCAGACGTTTGTGATTGGGATGAATATAGGTCCGGGACTCGCAGCGAGGGTCTGATCGCTGCGATAACGAACTGGTGCAACAAGATTGCGATGACCATTGCGATTGGGATTTCAGGATTCGTTCTCCAATTCGTCGTCCAATTCGATAGTAAACTCCCCGATGAGGTGAAGGCCGAGATAACGATTCAGGCCGAGGAAGAGTACGCAACGCTCTCTGATGCGGACAAGTATGCGGGAGAGGGCGAAGAGCCCATCTCGCTCGGCATGTATACCGACAATCTCGAACGGAAGGCAGTTATGGAGCGGCAAAAGCCAGGGACGATGGAGCGCATGCGCTTACTCTACTCTCTCCCACAGGCAGGCGCGCTCATCGTTTGCCTCATCCTTCTTTGGCGATATCCATTGACCAAGGCAAAGATGACAGAGATTCGCCGAGAGCTTGAAGCACGCCGCGGAACTACCTCGTCTCGTTGAAGACCCCTCTATCGAACATGAAAAATACATTTGTATTCTCTGCGAGCTGCACACTTTTCTCGTGTATAGTCTCCCATGCTGCTGACGTTGAGGTCCATCTTCGCCCGGATACGATCCGCAACATAGGCGGCGTGACGACGTTTGATCGCGATCAGTTTGTGACTATCCACGAGTCTTATGGCTCGAAGGATATGACGGATGAGGAGATCGCGTTTTATGAGGATACACTCGACGTGCGTTATGGACGGGACGGGGGCTTGCTTTCGTGGCAGGCCTCTCAAGTGGAGGCGGATCCGATGGATCCGAACATGCCCTCTGTCGAAAGCATCAAAGAGGCTGCCGAGCTCTACCGCGAGAGCCTTCGCGGTCGGCAGCGGGATCAGCATGAGAAGATGCGGGAAGTGGTTCTTTGCACGCATCCTGAACTGATGCATGGAGTCCCGGGAAACGATTATACGGAATGGGGCCCGCGCAACTATGAGGCGGCGGCCGAATTTACGGCACAGCTGCTCAAGCATTTCTTTACCGATGAAGATCGACCGAAGTATTTGGAGGTGTTTAACGAGCCGTTTGTGAAGATCAAAAACATTGAGGGATCTTCCGTTCAGACGATGTCGGAACAACACAACGTCGTTGCCGAGCGTGTCAAAGAGCTCACCCCGGACGTAATGGTGGGAGGTTATGCGGCTGCATGGATCGAGCTCGAGCACGACAACTTCGGTCATTGGGATCGGTGGCAGAAAGAGTTCATGGACATCGCGGGTGAGAACATGGACTTCTTCTCCTACCACCTCTACGATGGCGTAAACGTTGAGGGAAATCCGCGCGATCGCACTGGGAGTAATTCTGAGGCGATCATGGATATCATCGATACCTACAGCTACCTGCGATTTGGCTACGCGAAGCCCCTCATGATTACCGAGTATGGAAAGATTCCGGACGGCAATATGGATTCGCTCAACTACAGCCCGGAGCGCTCGGCCGGAATGCTCTATTCGATCAACGGTCAGCACATGACCTTTATGGATCATCCGGACCGGATCCTGAAAGCCGTTCCGTTTATTCTTGGAAAGGCGATGTGGACTTACGATATGGATCCTGACGGAGAGCCTGGTCAGGCCAATCCTTTCCTGCTTTGGCGAAAAGATGCCGATGGAGACTTTGTCATGACCGATCTTTTTCTGTTCTACGATTTTTGGAACGGAGTCGAGGGAGAGTGGCGAGCGGCGACCAGTTCGAATCCAGACGTGCGGGTCCATCTGTTAGAGGACGATGACCGTTTGATCGTGATTCTCGCTAATCTGGACAGGAACCCCCACACCGTGTCCCTGTCCGGTTTGGAAGGAGTGGATGCGACTTCGGTCCGACTGCGTGAGCTGGTGACAGACACGGAACACCCCGTCGTAGGAGAACGACTGATGGACCGCATTCCAAAGACAGTCGAGCTGGGTGCAGGGATGGGGGCAATGATCTTCATCGACCTCGAGGAACCCCTGGTGCCGACTCGCCAGTTGCGGGAGTATCGCGTCTACGCGGAGAACTACCTGGAAGACATAATCGCGGATACGCCGATCACCTTTACCTTTCAAAACACGCCCACGGGTCAAGGGTCGGCTATTGTGCGCGTTTCGCCGGGGCGCCAACTGGGTAAAGCGGTCCTGCCGAGCAGCATCACCTTCAATGGACAGCCGCTTGACATCCCCGATAACTGGGCGGGCGACGATCAGGCAGGACGTTCAGCGTTCTTTGGGATGATCGAATTCCACGTCCCGATGGAGATCGTAGGTGAACGCAACGAAGTAGAGATAGTTTACCCGGACACCGGCGGAAAGCTCGCCAGTGTGGTGCTCCAGGTGAATCGCGAGGAGGAGGTTTAGCGAATGTCTGAGGAGAAGAAACTGAGCGCCGCTTCGAAGCGAGCGATCGAGCGAGGCTATTGGGAGAAGGGTTCGGAGTGGTTCTGCGAGTTTAAACTTCAGGATCTCGGCGGGGACTTTGCTTTCGAAGAAGGCGTAATTCGTCGCGACCCGAGTGCCGTCCTTCAGGTCGACGGTGTCTACTACTGCTGGTATACCAAGGGAACTGGAGAGACGGTCGGATTTGGATCAGAAGACCCGGATGATAAGGTATTTCCCTGGGACAAGACGCAGGTTTGGTATGCCTCTTCAAAGGACGGATGGGAATGGAAGGAAGAGGGACCGGCGATTACCCAAGGGCCCGCCGGCTCTTTTGACGACCGGGCCTGTTTCACCCCCGAGGTGTTGGAGCACAAGGGACAGTTCATTCTCGTTTACCAAGTGGTCCAGGCGCCTTACCTGAACCGTTCGATTGAGCAAGTGGCGATGGCTGTTGCAGATAGTGTCCACGGCCCTTGGCGAAAGTTGGATGCGCCGATCTTATCGCCAGCGACCAATGGCAAATGGAAGGGTGATATCGACAATCGTTTCATCGTCGAGGAAAAGGGCGACTTCGATAGCCACAAGACGCACGACCCTTGCCTGCTCTTCTTTAGAGAGAAGTTTTACCTCTACTACAAGGGCGAGACCATGGGGGAGGAGATGACGATGGGCGGCCGCGAGATCAAGTGGGGGGTTGCGATTTCCGACAAGCTGGAGGGTCCTTATGCCAAATCACCTTACAACCCGATCACCAACAGCGGCCACGAAGTGTGTTGCTGGAATTATAAGTCCGGAATCGCGGCGATGCTGATCACCGACGGGGTCGAGAAGAATACCATTCAATTCGCTGAGGACGGCGTGAACTTTGAGATCATGTCCCACATTAAGTGGGGCCCGGAGGCCGCCGGGCTGGTCAAGAGCCTCGATGCCAATGCCGAACCGCTCGCCGGTCTCGATTGGGGCCTTTGCCACCAATATGATGAGAGCTGGAATTGGAACTATATCCGTCGTTTCGAAAAGCACATCCCCTGGAGCGAGATGGGCGAGTACCACTGTTAAGAAAACTATTATGAAAAAGTCTGCCCCGATCCTTATTCTACTGTTCGCGATGCTCTCTGCGGCTTATGCCGAGCGCACCCAGCCGAACATTCTTTTCATCATCACAGATGACATGTTCGAGGACCACTACGGTTTCCTGGGAGGTGAATCCTTGACCCCTCACATGGACCGTCTGGCCAACGAAGGGATTTACTTCGAAAACGGGTTTGTTTCGTCGAGTGTGTGTTCGCCTAGTCGCTACACGGCGATGGCGGGTCACTACGCCAGCCGCTGCCCGCAACCTTATTTCCAGACGGGAACCACTGAGGATGGAGTAACCCGAATTCTTTGGAACCTAGGCTTTTCCGAGGATCAGCCAAACATTCCGAGGGTGCTCCAAGCTAATGGTTACGCGACAGGCTTTACCGGAAAATGGCATCTCAATGGAACAATGCATTTGGTGACGCCGATCGAGAAGGGTAGTGATCCGTATGATCCGGAGATTCAGGCCATCATGCACGAGAATCAGGAGATTATTGCCAACGAGATTAAGCGTTGGGGATTCGATTTCGCGCAGGCGGTCTACGGAGGCAATCCGGACGACGACAAGACGTTGATCAACACTGGGACAAACGTCCACAATCAGGAGTGGAACACGAAGGCCGCGATCGACTTCATCGAGGCTAACAAGGATCGGCCTTGGTATCTTTATTTCGCTCCAACGCTCATGCATGTACCGGATACCTACGCGTCTTTGACGGGTGATCCCCGCCTGAGCGGGATGGGTGTTTTGGATGAGCCGATTGTTGGGGTGCAGCCTTCCCGGGAATCCGTTCTTGAGCGAACTGAGGCAGCTGGGATACCCAATCGCAACAAGGCAGCGACTTGGCTCGACGACGGCATTGGCGCAATCTTAGCGAAGATAGAGGAGCTCGGCCTCGCGGAGGACACCCTCGTGATCTACTTCAACGACAACGGCATGGAGTACAACTCCAAGGGGACTAACTACCAAGGCGGGATTCGCACACAAATTATGGCCTATTGGCCTGGGGTGATCGAGCCCGGCGCGCGCCCACAGGAGCTGGTTCAAAACGTCGATTTTGGCACGACTTTTTTTGATGCGGCAGGGATTACGCCTCCTGATGATATGATTCTCGATGGTCTAAGCTTGATGCCGGTCTTCCGAGGTGAGTCTCCAGAGGATTGGCGGACAGCGGTTTACAGTGAGATCGGGCTGGCACGGGCGGTTTCGACCTCAGACTGGAGCTACGTGGCCTTTTACGTTCCGCCTAGTTTGGAAAGAATAAAGGAAGAGCGGGTCAAGGAAGCGAAAGAGTATTATTATGGAGAGATGCTCGAAAAGAATCCCTGGATGGCAGACCAATACCCTTTTCTTGAAGATGCACCTTACTTCCAACTCGGTATGTCACCAGGTGGTTTCGCATTTGAGCGTTGGCAGCTGAAGGATCCAGAGAACACCCCGTGGGCTTCGAGTTATTTTGATCGGGACCAATTGTTTAATCTACAAGTCGATCCCAAAGAATCGACCAACCTCGCCAGCAACCCCGAATACGCGGGTCGGCTGGAGAAAATGCAAAAGCTACTTGTCGAATTTCTGGACGACGTGCCCGGCACCTATCCGGGCCTAAAGGACTGATCATCGAACTCTTTCAAATCGTGAGAAATCTATTCTTTTCCGTGTCTGCGACTCTTGCGGTCGCGTGTTTTTCAAACGCTGAAGATTCCATTCTTTCCTCAACACCTGAAGAAAGTATCTCGAAAATCGTTGTTCGTCCGGAAGTAACCCGGGCAGTCGGGGGCGTTTCCGAAGTGGATCGAAAACGTTATTTTGCCGTCGCTGATCACGGAGGAGGATTTGACCAGCGGATGCCTCCTGAGATTTACGACTACCTAGTCAACGATCTTGGCGTCAGTTTCGGTCGACAGCTGGGTCCAGTGATGTGGACGGCGAAATCCATCGGTGAAGACCCGAATCGTCCCGGCTTCGCTAACACCGAAAAGCTCAGAAGCAGTAGGGTGCCGGAATCCGGTGTGCGATTTGTGGATGACCTGGGCCCGAATCTCGATGTAGCCGCGCACGGCAATCATAATGCCTACCCCGAATACATGGGAAGATACCAGCTCGAGGGTGCGACCTATGGCGGTAAGCCGGAGTGGGTCCCGGAAAACATCGAGGCGGCGGTAGACCTTGCGACCGCTGTATTCAAATACAACTACAACGACTTCACTCGTCCGCGCTATTTCGAACCGCTGAATGAACCGCACTGGAAGTATTTTGTGGATCAACATTTCGCCGACTGGCACCTCGCGGTAAAGGAGCGATTTGAGGAGGAGTTGCCGGACGTTCTTGTGGGGGGTATGTGCCAATCGGTTTCCTACTTTTGGCGGGAGAACTACCAAAACTTTAATGGGATGTCCGGCTTCTACGACAACACCGATGGGCAGATGGATTTCTACTCTTTCCATACCTACGACTACTTTGACTGGGTCGATGGCGATTTCCGTGGCCGGGTGCAGTCCGGTAGCCCACTCGAAGGGTCGCTGGACCTCCTGCAGAACTACACGATGCTCCAGGATGGTAAGGAAGTGGATGTAGTGATCAGCGAGCAGGGTGGTTACATCAATGTGCAGCCGAAAGGCGAATACGATGGAGAGCGTCTCGCTGCTCAGATCGCTGCTGAGTTTTTTCCGGAAGATACCTGGGAAAACGAGCTGAAGAAGCGGTCGATCGTCGCCTTCGTCCATACCAGCAGCATCATCGCGAATACGCTCACGCTCATGGACCACCCCCATACCGTGGTGAAGTCGGTGCCTTTCCTCCTGCCCAACACATGGGCATGGGATCCGAAATACTATGCGGGTCTTTACGTGCCGGAAAACTATACCGACGAGTCAAAGTGGGTGCCCACTCACATGCTTGATTTCTACAAACTCTTTCGTGGTGTCGATGGAAGACGCGTCTCTGTTTTTTCCGACGACCCCGACTTGCAAACGCGTGCCTTCGTTGACGGCTCGAAGCTCTATCTAGTGATCAACAACCAGAGCTGGTATCCGGAACGAGTGGTTCTTGAGGGAATTGCAACTGACGAGGTCGAGCTTCGTCGGTTCGGTCGCAACGAGGATTTTACGGCTTACCTTGATGAGTCTAACGAACCTACGCCCCATCAGCTGGAGATTGCGGGTCGCGAGACGATAGTGCTCGTTGCGGATTACGGAACGGAGATTGCCGAGACTTCCACGGTCAATGAAGTGAACTGCTACGGGGATCGTACCCGAGTCTTTTTGTCTGAGGGTGCCGATTTTAAGGTAAAGGTTCCCGTTGAGAAAGAAATCGAATACGCGGTTCTTCGGGTGGGGTTAACCCGGCCGAGTGGTTCAAACCCTGATCCCGTCATCACACTCAATGGTCAAGAACTGGACGTGCCGCTCGAAGATGCGGCAGATCGTTTCGATAAAGGCGAATACGCTATGACAAAGATGGTTTATCTGGAGCCGGACCAGCTTCTCGAGGAAAACACAATCAATGTTTCGTTTGATGACGGGGATGATGGTGCGGTTGGTTCGGTAGTCATTCGGGCGGCGGTCCGCGAATGATTGGAGATCTGGAACCCAGAGACTGAAGGATGGTGATAAGGGGACAGAAGAAGCAGGCCAAAAGACCGTTGCTCCCCTCAATGATTGTCGTTGTAGCGATTGCGCTGCCGGCAGCTCTCTTTCTCTACCTCCAAACAAGCGAAGACGAGCTTGTAGAGCAGGCGGTTCCTGAACCGGTTGCGAAGAGCGCCGAGAGAGAAGTGGAGCCTGCGCCGGTGGTTGAGGTCGAGTTACCGAGAGTTGTCGAAGTAGTTGAGGAGCAAATTGTCCCAGAAGAACCGGTCCCCCAGGAAGTTCCTCCGCAAGAAGTGAAGGAGCCAGTGGTGATCGCAGATGATCGCTTCAAAACGTATACGCTGGTGTCGTCAGGCGGACGTGAGCTCGAGGCCCAGATCCTCGATGTCGTGGGTGAGTCCGCTTTCATCCGGCGTTTTGACAGGAGAATTTTTGAGATTGGTTTTGACCGGTTTGATGCGAAAACGCAGGCCCTGGTTGAAAATTGGCGGGAACGCTACGCGCACTTGGTGACCGACGAGCAGAAGGCGTTCCTGACTACGCCCCCGGAGGAAAGAGTCGCTGAGCAAGAGGTTGCCGCGATTGATTCGGCTGATGCTCAGGTTGATGACGGAGAGTTGGAAGGGGATGTTACCGGGCCCTATCTGAAGACGCGCATCCGTGGAGTAGAATGGGAACTGGTCGACAACATGTCCGACGAGTTTGAAGGACGACGGATGGATGAAGACAAGTGGCAGCTCGAACCACGGGCGAACGGATGGGTCTGGATTGGCCGCCCACCGGGCCTGTTTCGGGCTGAGAATGTGCGGGTGGAGGACGGCAAAATGAAAGTCACGGTTGGAAAACTCGATGAGCCAGTCGTCGTACGGGGAAATGAGTTTCTTTACGAAGGAGCGATTGTGAGATCGCTGAACGCAGGGGAAGTTGGCTGGTTTTACGAGTGTAAGATGAAGGCAAACGCTACTGAAATGTCATCGACGTTTTGGCTGATGACGAAAGGCCATCCGATTAAAAAGCTGGAGTTGGATATTCAGGAGTGCGTTGGGGTGGTTTCTCCCGAGGCGGATCCGTGGGCGGCCGGATGGGACCGGATATATCACTCCAACATGATCCATCGTGCGAACAAGCACAATCCTGAACCAGTTCAGCACCAGGGCAGCATCAAACTGGATCGCAAGAACTCGAGCCGCTACTTCGTTTACGGAGCGTGGTGGAAGTCCGAATACGAAGTGGATTTCTTCCTCGATGGTGAGTATGTTTATACGATCCAAGCACCAATTGAGTGGGATGTGCCTGCCTACTTGACGATGGCGATCGAGACCTACGACTGGAATCCGGTGCCGGAAGAAGAAAGTAGAGTCGAGGAAGGCTCGGAAGAGGAGCGCACGACATCCTATGAGTGGGTGCGGACTTGGAAATCGATTCCGAACTGATCGCCAAGTGCTCTGGAAAGCCCTGTAATCTTTGATTGCCAACCTCCACGAATCCCAAGAAAAGGATCCTTGTCATGAAAACTCCTCCCTTATCCCGAATTCTGACTCTTACGGGTCTTTCCTTTGTCTTCTTATCCGGCCCTTTGCTCCTGGCAAATGACGATGCGGCGATCGGGTCGGCAGTTCTGAAGATTATGCCGGGATCGAACCAGGTGCAGAAGTCAAACTTTGGGAAGAACTCCTTCCAGCTTTCCAATACTGGAGACAAAGATATTGTGGAATTTGAGTTGGACGTTTCCACGGCCCTATTTCCCGACAGTGTTTTCGATCCAGAGGGAATCGCGGGTGACAGTGTGGCAAAACCGCTCTCGATTGATAAGGATGAGGGGACCGGCTTTGTGCCTCTGGCAGAGGCTGAGGGTAAGCCCTACCTCGGAGATGGTGGAACAAAGGGCTACCGTGGATTGCGACTCACTTTTGAATCAGATCGTGCGGATGGTTTTAATCCGGGAGAAACGCTCGGATTCTCGATCGATATGGATCCCAATTCAATTGCGGGAACGAAAAAGCGGCCCCTCGATCAAGGCAGCTCTCCGAAATGGGATGTCGGTGGTGTTTCTGGTGCCGAACTGATTGGTTCAGTTTTCACGGTGGTTTTTGCAGATGGTTCCGAGGCTAGCGGACAGCTCTTCTCAACGGGAACTCAGGCAGGCGCTCAGGGCATAGCGACACAACTTCCCTTGGACGAAACGGCGGATTTGTTGGTAAACGGGAAAAAAGGAGGCGAGACCGGAACTTATTCTCAGGGCGGGCCTACGGTCATGGTTTCCGGTCCGAAAGGCAGTCTGGTGCGCGTTGTGTTGGCAAAGGGTTTTATCCAGCCTGTCTCTCCCTACAACGAGAAACTGGAGAAACAACTTAGGCGGCTCGAGAGAGAAGCGTTTCCTGCAAACAACGCTGTCGAGTTCCAGTTCGCCGATGTCAAGATGACAGGCGAGTTGATCGATATCTCAGAGAATTTTGATTTTGATGGAGTGTCCGGTTACGATTTTTCCCAAGACCCAGAGCAGCCTTTCAGTATCGATGAAGACAAAGTGCCTTTGGCTTTCGTGGCGGCTGTGGTCGACCCTGATAACCAGGACATGCCTCTTGGACCAGTCACAGATCCTATCTACCTCACTTTTGAGTAGGTCTTGGATCCGCCAGTGGTAGAATTGTCTTAAGTCGGATCGCGCAAGGGTGAGCCTCTTGAATGCTCTAGGAAGATAGTGTAGCATCCGCCGCAGAGGCGGATGATTTCGTCGCCGTAACTAAATTTGGTATAACTACAGGCCTCTATGGGTCATGGGTCTGGGCGGCCGATGCTACGTGAATTTACACTGAAAAGCTCATAGCCTACTCATCCCGCACCCACGTCCGCACGTAGTCGACTTCCATGTGGGTTGGAAAGCCATCGGGGGTTGCGGCCTCTGGTACAGGAAGACGCTTGCCATCACCTGCCCAGGCGATGAGTGGTGGACGTAGCTCCATGGTCAAAGTGATATTCATCGGAAGGTGCCAGTAGTGGTTTTCCTTTTCGGCCATTTTCTCACCGTCAATATACCAAGTGATCTTTTCCGGCGTGTTCTCGACAGCATAAACATGAAAATCGTCGCGAGGATCCCAGGGGGCTTCCCATCCACCACGGCAGAGCTCCGGCACGCCGTTGGGGCGCAACCAAATTTCTTCGCCGTCTTCCATGATTCGGGCGTGGAGGTTTAAGTCGATGTAGTTCACATCAACCCTCCGCTTCAAACCGGGATTGTAGAGACCTTGCTGCAGCTCCACGATGTCGATCTCACTGTAGGTGACATCGGGGTAGTCCGGGTTGGTTTCTCCTCTGTTGCTGTAGAGCCAGAAGGCCGGACAGAGGCCGGGGAAGCGACTGCAACCTTTTATCCGCGCCTCAAAATAGCCGTAGGTCGTCTTCGTTTGGCTCTGGAGGATACCGAGTTTGTAGAAAAACTCCCGACCCTGGGAGTCAGTGTGAGGTTCGTAAACGGCCTGAATCTTCAACGTCCCATCTTCCTGCCAAACGTTATCGGGTGTCCAGGCGCGCTCTCCCCAAGGCCTCATAAAGCGAAACCATTTCCTTTCGTCGATATACCCTCCCTCGAATTCATCAGAGAAATCATCTACCAATCTCCAATTTGCCGTGGGGTCTGGGTTATCGAGGTAGGGCAACGGGTCTCCATCTACCGTGGTCTGGGGCGTATCGACGTTCTGGTCGACAGTGCTTTCCTCTTCGACTGTCTCAGGCGGTTCACTGAGGCTTCTGAGGTAAGCCAGTTGCGTTTCTGTCGTGAGATGAGCGTAATTCGTTTGCCACTGAGCGACCAGTTGCCGGCTCGACGGATCGAGCATCTCGAGCTGGAGTTCGAAATCCCCACCATTTTCCCGCCGAATGAATGCGGTAACTTCATCAACATGAAGGATCCGAGCTTCGATGGAACGTCCGCTCGTATCCGTTAGCGTGTGGAAGGCATCTTTGGAAGGTGGTGAGATTTCCTCCCCCGATGTCTGCTTATCGGGCATCCAGCCAAAGAGAAGAGCAGCAAGAAGCAAAGCGACGGGAAGTGGACGATTCGGTTTCATTGGCAAGGGTGAAGGGGCACTTTGTTCGGCGCCCCAAGGGGAATAAGAATCGCCCGATAGGGCAACGGTTTTAGAGCTATCATTCGATAGCGACTCCACGTAATTGTTGGGTTGAATGAGAGTTTGGATCGGACATGCTTGTCGTCCATGAAACCCATAAGCCCCCTGTTTCGACTTTCAGCCCTCCTCAGTGCATCAGCATGCTCAGTTTTTGCTTCAGAGTGGGTAGAGCTTTTCGACGAAGACCTTTCAAACTTTGAAATTTGGATGGGCGTTCCCCACTCGACAGTGGAGGGCCTGCCTGAAGGAACTTATCAGTCAAACGATGTGCACAATGGCACGCCGATGGGGCTCGATGCTGACGTGAAGGAGGTTTTCACTGTGGTTGAAGAAGATGGGGATCTGATCCTTCGGGTGACCGGGGAGATCTACGGAGGGCTGACCACCATAGACGATTTTTCTGACTATCACTTAAGCATTGAAATGCGATGGGGTGACAAGAAATGGGAACCTCGACTGAACCGTCTGCGGGACAGCGGGATACTCTACCACTGTTACGGGGACCACGGTAGGTTTTGGAACGTGTGGAAGTCGTCCCTCGAGTATCAGGTGCAGGAGGGCGACCTTGGTGATTTCATTGCTCTTGCCGGGCCTAAAGCGGAAATCCGGACGACTCTCCTTGAGGGAGTCAAGCGTCCCCGCTTTGATCCAGACAGCGAAGAGTATCGAGGTGGTTACATTAGTGCCTTTCCTGAGCCGGATGCTCCCCATGGTGAGTGGAATCAGCTAGACCTTTACGTTATCGGAAACAACGCGATCCACGTTGCAAATGGCGAGGTTGTTAACGTGGTTGAAAACGCGCGAAAGCCCGATGGGACTCCACTCACTTCTGGCCAGATTCAACTTCAGTCGGAAGCCGCTGAGGTCGATTATCGAAACTTTCGGATTCGTCCGATAGACGAATTTCCTGAAGAAATCCGATCACAGGTTCGTTTTAAGGGCGAGTAACTCAAGGGCCATCAAGTCTAGCCGAAGGTTTTGTTCGATTCAGCGTTTTTACGCAGGATTGAGTAGCATCCGCTGCGCAGGCGGATGATCTTTGAGTGTCGAGAGAACCCGACTCGACATCGGTCTACGCGAGCGAAGCCACGTGAAAGCCTCCCGGGAAGTTCTAACCTAGAATCATTTGCGATTAGGCGACCTCGCTGATGGTTCCTTAATTTTTCGGATCGTCAGTTTCTCGGAAACTGGATGCTGTCTTGGGTTGAGCGAGCAGGATCAGTCAGCCTCGTCTATCCAAAGATATGAGCTAAACCGTCGACGCTCTCGGTGGTGGACCGGAGACTTTTCTCCAGCTTTCCCTCACCATGAATCATACCCCTTTCACTGTCCGATTTGTCGGATCCGTGCTGATCTTTTTTACGTCGCTTCTCGAAGCTGCTGATCAGCCAAACATTCTTTGGATCATTACCGACGACCAGCGAAGTGACTCTATTGCGGCCTACAATATGGCCACCACTGGATTGGCCGAGAGCGCACTCGGTTATGTGGAATCACCGAATATCGACGCCCTTGCAGGCGAAGGTACATTTTTCACGAACGCCTTCTGTAACTCAATGGCCTGTGCGCCCTCACGAAGCTCGATGCACACAGGAAAGTATCCTCACCGGAACGGGATGTATGGCTTTCGGAAGGCACACCAGGCGATCGATGAGAAAGTCCGTAGCCGTATAATCCCGGAAGTAATGTTGGAGAATGGCTACCAACCTTCGTTGTTTGGAAAGAGTGGTTATTACGTTTTCGACTGGGAACACTACAACCAGTGGAAGGATCCTGGGTTCTACCAGCCTTTTGTTAGGAACAACGACCTTCAGAAAACGGAGGGAAGCGATTTTTGGTTCAACCGCCCTTGGTCTCCTGAGCTAGGGAAAGTAGTTGGAACCGAGGAGGTGTATCGCTTCGCCGATGGATCGGTGAAACGTTTCTGGCGTTCGCGTGTCGACCGCGAATTGACGCGTGAGGAAATCGCGATGCGTGAGGAGGTCGAGGAAGAGCTGGATATTCTGCGCTCATACACTCGGAGAAATCCCGACCTGATCATCGGGGGAGTCTCGCCTGCTGAAACCGGTGAAACGCTTGATGGTGCGATCGTGAAGGCGATGCAGCGTTACCTCAGTAATGAGGGGAAGAGCTACGAAACTGTTTCGGGGGTGCTTGCAGAGGGACCCGATCCTTCTAAGCCGGTTTTCATTCACCTCGGTTTTGTGTTTCCCCATACGCCAGTGCTACCGAGTAAGGAGTTCCGTGATCGATTTGAGGGAAAGATGTATCGTATTCCTGAATACAGTTCTGAGGAAGCCGAATTGATGCCGGATTCACTTCGTGACCTGCGCGATGATATGGATTTTTCGAGTATGACGGACGAGGAAAAGCAGCAGGCGATTCGTGATTACTATGCCTTTTGCGCGATGGGTGATCATCTCATTGGGCAGGCAGTGCAGTCTTTCAAGGACTACTGCGAAAAGCACGATCAGGAGTATCTGATCGTCTACGTCTGTGGTGATCATGGCTGGCATTTGGGTGAGCAGGGAATCAAAGCTAAGTTCGGTCCTTGGTTTCAGAGTGTTCACGACAGCGTAATCGTAGTGTCCTCGGACAAGTCGGTCTTCCCTGCAGGCAAAATCATCGATGACTGGGTAGAGTTCGTTGACTTCGCTCCAACCTTTTACGAAGTCGCAGGAATCGATCCAGACGCCCATCCCGGTCTGGATGGGGTGAGCCTTCTGACTACCTTGGAGGAGGGGCCGCAGCGTGATTACGTGATTGGTGAGATGAATCAGGTGCGCGGTGACCGTGCCTACCTTCGCAGCGAAGATTTTGCGTTCGCTATGCTCGTGCGGCCTTTTTGGACAAAGCCGGGGGAGGGGTATGAGCCGGGAGAGCGTATTCGCTGGGGTCTCGATGCGCCTGCCGACAAAGTAGATATGTCCCTCTACGATCTGAGAATTGATCCACTAGAGCGTCGAAATGTTGCTGATGATCCGGCCTATCAGGAACTCGCTACTTGGTTTCGTAATAAACTGGCGAGTATCGTTCTCGGCGATGGTCGACTCGAGGTGGACTGGACCGAGAAGAACGACTACAGCTTCCATGATTTCGCGGCTGGTGCCCACGACCGGAGACTGGATATTCCCGATGGCTTGATTCCAAGCGTTCCCGAATTGGCGAGTGTCCAGCCCTAGGTCTCTATAAAGGGCACTTCGATTAACCTCCTTTGGACGTGACGAGAGCAATTTTGGTTTTGAGCAAGGCGACGGCTTCGCTTGGCGGGCTAGAAGCCCGTCTGCAAAGCCGCAACGCGGCTCAAATCCAAAAGTGTCTCGCCCCGCCTTTCGATAAGACTCAAGGCCCTGATCCTGCCGAAGGGAAGGGGTTGCGGCAGCACCGGTTCCGGGCAGCGTTAGCGGAGAGGTCCGAGGGCCTCTGGCCCGCAAACCTCTCCGCAGCCTCACCCGGATTCCGGCGGTGCCGCAATCACGAGCCAAAGGAGGTTAATCGAAGTGCCCTAAATTGAATGTTTCCATGAAGAATTTTTGTTTCTTGTTTATCAGTGCTGCCGCTATTGCGGTTTGTCCGTTGGCAGTGGCCTCCGAAAAGCCCAACGTTATTCTCATTGTGGCCGACGATATTAGTCCACGTGAGTTTCCATTTTATGAGTCTTCGAAGTGGACAGGAGATCGGCTCGCGAAAACGCCGATGATGGATCGACTTGCCGAAGCGGGCTGTTTCGTCGAGACGATGTGGGCGACCACCATCTGCAAGCCAAGTCGGGTCTCGTTGATGAACGGAACGTATGCGCACCGGAACAAGTATTGGGACAACCGCCACATCGGAACGGACTGTCATAACATCTACACTGCATATGAGAGTGCCCCGATCACTCTTGGCAATATGAGCCGCGATGCCGGCTACGCGAATATCTGGGTATCAAAAACCCACATCTGTGATGGTGGCGACTTGTTGAGTATGGGCTTCAACGAAGGTGTTTTCAATCCGGCAGAGCCTGCGCGTCAAATGGGCTGGAATCCGTTTGGCACTCCGAATAAAAATCCTTACCCGATCTTCCGGACAGCCAATCCAAAGGACTGGGACCATGAGTCATTCTTCTGGTGGCCCGAAATCCAACTGATCAACCACCCGGATTACCCGAACGAACCTTTCAAGTTTGTCCAAACCCAGATCGACGACTATGCGCCGGATCTTGAGATGGAGTACATCTTTGACTTCATCGATCGATCGATTGCTGCCGATGAACCCTTTTTTGTTTTTCATGCGCCACACCTAGGCCATTTGGCGAAAGATCACGCGGTACCCGGCACCCCGACCGTCTGGCCCCGAACGCCCGTGATCGAATGGGATGAGAGTGGTTACGGATATACCAGGAAGGATCCAAAACACATTGAACGACCCGACGGGACCTTCGAGCGGATCAACATGACTCCAGATGGACTGAGCTATCACGTTGAGTATTTGGATTACCAGATGTGGCAATATATCGAAAAGCTTCGGTCAGTCGGAGAGTTTGACAACACAGTGATCCTATTCATGGCGGACAACGCCACTCAGGACAACGCGGGTAACTGGGGGAAGGGCCGGGTCCGAAGTCAGCAGGGCCATCATGTGCCGCTTTTGATCTATGCGCCCGAACACTTGCTCAAGGTGAATGGCCGTCAAAGAATCGTTGCGGACGTCACAGACATTTTGCCGACTCTCGCGGATATCATGGGCTTCGATTTTCCGGAGGGTTACGACAAGCTGGACGGGCAAAGCATGTGGCCCTACCTGACTGGTGAGAAGCGCAATCATCGTGACTGGATCTATTCGATGCGCATCGAGACTCAGATGATTCGCAGCGACAAGGTTATGCGTGACGGCTATGGCAGTTGGTATGACGTGAACAAGCCTGCAAGTGACTACGACACCTTTACAAAACTGGATGAGTTGCCCCACGGAGAATACAAGGACGTCCTGATCGATGAAAAGGAACGTTTGGAGCCTATCTTGGCAAAGTTCGATCTGTACGATGTCGATTCAGAAGCGCCTCCTCCGCCCCTTGATTCAGATGGTGACGGAATCGCCGATAGTTTCGAGGCGAAGTTTGGTACGCTCGAGCCGAATGCCGATCCTGATGAGGATGGCGTTACTAATTTCGATGAGTACATCCACGGTGGCGATCCAATGGACCCAAAAAGTCCGTCCGCGACACAGCTTCCTCACAGGTTTGAAGTATCGGACGCTCAGGGCAGCTACATGGCACTGCAGTTCGATCGATTGGAGGAGTTGGGACCGGACTATTGGTTTGTGATTGAGGGATCGGCTGACGGCGCCGAATGGACAACGGATGGCGTCATGCAGCAGCACACGGTGCGTTCCAATGGGGATGGGACCGAACGGGTGATTGCCCGGGTAGCGGCTGATCAAAGTCGTGCGGAGTTGAAGGAGCTACGCTTGGTCGTCCATAAACCAAAACCGCGTGCACCGCGAAAGTATGAACACCTATTGAAGTGATGGATCAATCAGTTGCGTCGGTGGATTCAGAACACCTCTGTTGATTCTCCCCGTATGACCCAACGCTCCCGTGCCGGCCTGTTCGCGTTTATCGTGACGCTTGGCGGCTTCATTTTTGGTCTCGATGCAGCCGTCATTTCGGGAACCGTTCGATTCATTGCAATCGATTTTGGTCTGAACGATCTGCAGATCGGGACGGTGGTTAGCGCCCCCGGTTTTGGCGTGCTGTTTGCCCTTGTGGTGACAGGTTGGGTATGTGAACGGATTGGTCGGAAGCGGGCACTCATCTTGGTGGCAGTCTTGTATTTGGTTTCTGCGGTTTGCTCGGCTCTTGCTTCGAGCTATTGGGGTCTAGTGGCAGCTCGGTTCGTGGGCGGCTTAGCCTTCTGCTCATTGTCGCTTGCCTCCATGTACATCGGTGAAATTTCTCCACCCAAGCTTCGAGGAAGAATGGTGGCGATCAACCAGATGAACATCGTCTTTGGTCTTTCTGCCGCTTACTTTGTCAATTACGTCATCGTTCAGAGTATCGACTCTCAAGCGGAGTGGATCGTAGGGCTAAACCTCGGCGAACACGCGTGGCGTTACATGCTGGGATCTGAAATTTTTCCGGCATTTCTCTGGTTAGTGCTCTTGTTTTGGATACCGGAGAGCCCTCGTTGGCTGGTTCATCATGGACGAGTGAATGAGGCCAAAGCGACTCTGGCGAAAATTGCAGATCCGGAGGAGGTCGAGACCCAGCTGGAGGCGATTCAGGAATCGTTGGAAAGGGAAGGGAACATTTCGGTTTGGACACAGTTCAAGCGACTCCTTTCACCCGGGATGAGACGTATTCTCTGGGTTGGGTTGTTGATTGCGGTGGTCCAGGGTCTTTCGGGAATCAATGCGATCCTTTTCTATGCGCCCACTATTTTCGAACAGTTGGGGATTGGCACGAACGCGGCCTTCCAGCAGGCGATTTGGATCGGTTTGGTTTCTGTTGTCTTCACCTTTCTTGCGATTCTCCTGGTGGATCGGTTAGGGCGGCGACCGATGGTCATCGGGGGTCTCGTCTGGCTTGCGGCTAGTCTTGGGCTTTGCGCATATGGTTTCAATCAGGCCCAATACGAACTGTCCTTGGATTCGATCGAGACTCTGCCAGAGGCTTTGGATCGGAACGAGCTCAACCTCATCGCCGGGAAGACCTACGATAGCGACATCGGCTTTAAGAAGGCTGTTGTTGAGGTGTTGGGTCCACAACAGGCAAGGGATTTTTCGGGGGCCTTGCTTCAGGCGGCGGCTAGTTTGAATGGATGGCTGATTCTCGGCGGAATCCTGAGTTTTATTGCAGCCTTCCATTTTTCGATCGGACCGATCATGTGGGTATTGTTTTCCGAAATCTTCCCGACAGCCCTTCGAAGCGTGGCGATTCCGTCGTTCGCGTTTGTAGTGAGTCTCTCAAGTTGGTTCATCCAGAAATTTTTCCCTTGGCAACTCGCCAATATGGGGAGCGCCTCGGTTTTTCTTTTTTATGCGGTTGTCGCGGTCTTCGGCTTGATTTGCCTTTGGCGGATATTACCGGAGACGAAAAACCTGAGCCTTGAAGAAATCGAAAAGCGGTTTCGAAGTGCCCTTTAGAAAAACTACTTGATCACAATCGGATCCCGAGCGTCGGCCTTGGCCTTTTGCTCCTCGTATAGCTCCCGATACAGTTGAAGCCGCATTCGCTGATATTCGCCCGCTTGAAGGAAAACATTTGCGGAGTTCCCGGCATTCCAATCGTTCCAGAGCTTTGCGAGTTGCTGCCGCAGTTCCGGGTTTTGATCAATAATGTTGGCCGACTCGTAGGGATCGTTGACCATATCGAAGAGTTCGGGAGGATCGGTTGAGTAACCCTTCTTGAGCATCTTCGCAGTCGGAGTTCGGATTGCCCATCCTGCTCCGTCACGCACGCGCCAATAGATCGCTTCGTGGGGCGGATGGTCCAGGGTGCCGTCGAGGTGTGGGATTAGATTGACTCCGTCGAGAGGGTGACCCGATGTATCGCCTTCTCCGAGTGCAACCGTAGTTGCCGCGATGTCGAGCGAGGATACGGGATAGTCGAAATCCTGTCCTCCGGGAATACCCTTAGGCCAATGCGCGATGAACGGAACCCTGCTGCCGCCTTCATACATGCTTCCCTTGCCCTCCCGCAGGGGACCATTGTCGGCCCAATTTTCGTTCATGTGGTTCACCTTTGGTGCCACACCTCCGTTGTCGGATAGGAAAAAGATCAGGGTGTTTTCAAGCTTTCCTGTTTCTTCGAGAGCATCGACTACCATGCCGATCCCTTGGTCCAGAGAGTCAATCATCGCGAGATAGGTGCGGCGGGTTGCGGGCTCAATGTGACTGTATTTTTCAATCAAGTCTGCGGGAGCCTCGAGAGGGCCGTGCGGTGCGTTGTAGGCAAGGTAGAGAAGAAAAGGAGTGTCGCTTTCTCGGATAAAATCGGCTGCGTCGCGGCTCAGGGCCGTGGTCAGGTATTCGTCAAATTCTCCGATTTGATCGTTTCGACTTAGTGGAAGGAATGACCCTTCATTGAAGCTGTAGTGTGGATTTCCGTTGGGAAGGATGAGGTCTTTGACGTTGGTCACGCTTTCAGGCCAATAGTAGTGCCCTCCGGAAAGAAACCCGTAAAAATGGTCAAAGCCGCGACTGTTCGGGTGAAACGGCTTGGAAGCACCGAGATGCCACTTGCCTATGATTCCAGTGCGATAGCCAGCTGGTTTAAGGCGCTCGGCAAAGGTCTTTTCTTCGAGTGGAAGGCCTTGATGGAGATCGTAAGGGGAGTAAGTGAAATTGGTTTCGACTCCAAATCTCGCCTGATAGCGGCCGGTGATGAGTCCGGCACGCGACGGTCCGCAATAGGGGTGGGTGACGTATCCGCTATGGAAGATGACTCCGTTTGACGCCAGTTGATCGAGAACCGGTGTGGAGACTTCGGTTGACCCCATGAAGCCTACATCGACATAACCGAGATCGTCGACAACGATGACTAGAATGTTGGGTCTTTCATCTGCCGAAAGCTTGAAGACGAAAAAGAAGAGGATGAGAGATTTGAGCAGCGATCTATACATGGTTTTGGCGTGAGAAAATCTTGGTTTTCTTAAAGTCCGTTCCGGTAGTTGGTTTCCGTCCATCGGGAATCGACCGGGATGGTGGACGGTGGCGTATCGATGTCCCCCTTCGCGACTGCGACCATTTCTATGCATTTTGAGCGGAGATGATCGAGGACGTCAGCGTGGGCTGGATCGTTGACCAGATTTATGGATTCGTAAGGGTCACTGGTAATGTGAAAGAGCTCTTCGTAGACGACGGGTTCGCCGAGAATCGTTGAGGTAAGGGAGCTTCGGTAGTCCTCTGCCATGGAAGGGGGAACGGTGTAGAGGTCTTCGGGCTTCGTGTTTAAACGTTTCTCGAGATTGTCGTTCTTGAAGTAGCGGATGTAGCGGTAGTCGTCGTTGCGCACCGTTTCACAGCGAGGGTTGCCGAAAATATTTGACCAGAGGTTTTCCCCGAAGGCCACTTCCCGCCATTCGGGTCGTTCACCCCGGAGAAAGGGTGTCAGGTCTGCACCCTGCATGGTATCGGGGATTCCGATACCGGCGAGGCTCAGGATGGTTGGGGCAATGTCGATGGAGAGGACCAGCTCGTCGACCCGGTTTCCGCTTGGAGTGCGGGGGTCGTAGATCACCAACGGAACTTTAAGGGTCGTCTCGTAGCAGAGGGATTTTCCACCGAGACCGTTCTCTCCGAAAAGAAGGCCGTGGTCGGAGCTGAAGAGAATGACGGTGTTGGTATCCAAACCGGTTTCTTGAAGCGTGTCCCGGATTTGACCGATCATACGGTCGATTCCAGTGATCGTTTGGTAGGTGCGAATGAGTCGCTCGCGAACCGTATCGGGATTGTCGACCCAGGAATAGTTGCTTTGGCGAAGTTGGACGAGAAGGAGATCGGCTGGAAGCTTTGGTTCATCGATATCGCCCTTAGCGATGTAGTTGGGTGTCAGAGGGATCGTCTGCTGAAGATCACGGTAAGCGGACCGATAAAGGGGATCGTCTTGCTCCCGTTTTTCCATGCCGCTTGTGCTGACGCCATGAGGAAGGTTGAGGCAGATTGAAAGGCAGAAGGGTTGACCCTCGGGACGCGTTTGCAGGAACTCAACGGCATTTCGCATCATCGTTTCGTTGGAGTCTGGATCGAGAAAGGCGAGGGCACCTTCTCCGATGATCTCAGTTTGGGTATCGTCGGTGGCTTCGTCGAAGATAGCGTGGCGATCCTTCGGGTAAAAGCCTAGGTGATGGTGCCCGGCATACCAAAAATCAAAACTCCGATCCATGATTCCTGTGAAGTAGCCTTTCCGGCCTATCGGTAGATGGTTCTTGCCGATATACCCGGTGAAATAGCCGTGCTCGCGGAGTATCATCGGGTAGGACTTCGCCCACGCCTCAGGGGACATCGAAGTGCCGGAGTTGAAGTTGATTCCGTGTTTACGTTCGTATTGTCCGAGCAGGTAAGAGGCGCGGCTTGGGGTGCAGATGGAGGAGGTGACAAAGGCATTGTCGAAAACGGTCCCTTCAGCCGCCATGTGGTCCAAGTTTGGCGTCTGAACAATCTCGTTGCCCATGAAGCCGACGTGGTCCGCCCGCTGGTCATCCGTGAGAATGAAAATAATGTTTGGCCGCTCGTCCACAAATGAGGCCCTCGATTCAGTCGCAGGACTTGAGAGGACCGTAAGAAGGAACGAAGTGGCGAGCTCAGGGAATAGGCGCATGGGCTGCGTCAAAGGGGTGAAAACTGACGAAGAAAGGCCTGAGAGTCTTCTACCGCGATTTGAGGTGACAAACTATCTTTTGATAAGACCATGAACGGCCTGTGGGAGAGATCACATGGGTGGATTTTTCGGTTTTTAGTGGTATATTACAATATTACCCTTGCGTTTACACGTGTAATTTTAATCCTATTGACATGCCCTCCCCATACCTACCGGACTCATCGTCCGACAATAAGCGCGGCTTCACCATCATCGAGCTGCTTACCGTTATCGCCATAATCGGAATCTTAGCCGCGATCATCATACCCATAACAGGCGGTATGGTTGAGCGTTCGAATATGGCGAAATCTTCGAGTAATCTCCGTCAAATGCACTCGGGCCTCGAACTCGTAGTTGCTGAAGGAACGGAGTATTTTCCGCCGAGCTCCTACATTCCCTATGGGGGACAGGACACAAAGTATGCGAACTGGTCGTGGCAGGATCTCGTAGGCGAAAAATTAGGCTTCGTTGAACGCGTCGATAGCCCGAACGCGTATGTGTGGAGAATTGATCCAGCAAAGTCTATTTTCCAAAATCCCGGCTACGAGCTCCCTTTTGACCCGGACAATGATATCACAACTAGTTCCTATGGATACAACTACGTAACCTTCGGCCCCGATTGGTGGCACTCAAATCCCGAGAGAAACATAGACAAATCACCTCCAGCTCGGAAGGTGAATTTGAAAGATCTCAGTAGGACCGTTATCATTGCCGAAACGGACGGAAACGGCACTGCAGATCAATTGGTCTGGCCCTACTGGGCAGCCGCTGGGGTGAACGATAAGTACAACGGCGGCGGTCATTACTTGTTCGCTGACGGGCACGTCGAATGGCTAGAGAAGGAGGTCGTCATGGCCGACCTCGACAAGTATTTCCGCAACAATTAGAAGGGAGGATCTTGGTTATTTTGGTGCGGGTCCAGTAGACTCCCGTGCAAGGATCCTCGAAGGGAGCAACGTGCTTTTTGGGTTCAGTTTTCGGTCAGGCCCAGCTCCCACAATTTCGATCAGCATCTTAATCGCGGCCTTGCCAACTTCTTTTTCAGACTGAGCCACCGTAGTCAGTGGTGGATTGGCGAGGAGTCCTAACCGCTCATTTGTGAAGCCGACAACGGACACGTCTTTTGGCACACGCAATCCCTCACGCTGAATCGTTCGTAAGGCTACAGCTGCCATTTCGTCGTTTGCGCAGATGATGGCTGTAGGTCGGGTTTTGGCGGAGAGGAGCCGCTTTACTGCTTTCTCAGTCTCGACGAAATCCCAGTTTCCTCTTTCGAGAAAATTGGGACCAAGGCTGAGGTTGAGCTTCCCGAGTGCTTTGAGAAAGCCCTTCTCTCGCTGGATGCTTGTGTCGCTGGTTTGGTCTCCTCCTACGAAGGCAATTCGATTATGTCCTAGGCTAACGAGATGCTCGACAGCGAGAAGGCTTCCTCGAATGTTGTCTGGAGCCACTTTGTAAGGAGACAGCTCGTCGCGACAGTTGTTACACACGAGGGGGATTTTGTAGCGATCGAGATCGTTCTTGAGACGGGCGGTGTCTTCGAGATTGGGATTAATATTGCAGGCGAGAATTCCCGCGACCCTTGCTCCCAGAAACCGTTGTACCGCAGCCTCGTTTTCTACCGATGAATGGACCGATTCGAGCTTCAGTGAGTAGGCGGTGTTGCGGAGCCCGAGCAGGGCACCTTCAACGATGCGACCGCCCCACTCTAAATCGAGAGCACCCGTCATGCAGCCGAGGAGGAAGCTCTTTCCGGTCTTCATTGAGATGGCCATCTCGTTTCTTTGGTAGCCCATCTCGTCCGCGGCCTTGATGACCCGCTTCGCTGTGGCCTCCGAAATGCCGAGTTTTTTGTATCGATCATTCAACACTGCGGAAACAGTTACCCGTGAAAGGTTTAGTTGCTCCGCAATATCGATTAGCTTGATCATACCCGCATTACTTTACTGTGTAGTAAAGCTGTCAACCGTTTGTTTTGAGGAAATCTTTTCAACCGACTGGGCCTGCTAGCAGATTGGGCAATTTACAATTGAATGAAAACCAAGCTGCTCTCATTGTTTATGTTACACGTGAAAAACTGGTTGGCTCAAAGACCTTTAAGCCATGCTTCTAAAAGGTCCCGCAGCTGCCTCTAGCACCACCCTTTCACAGAATTTATGTCAGTCATTGAATCTAAAATTGAAACCCAGCTCTCCGATTTTGCGAAGCGTCTAGAGGGCGTAGGCAGAATTCTTGAAGATCCGGACAACAACGTTTGGGGCTGCTCACCGATCTATGATAGTGAGGGTAACGTTCATGTGTTCTACTCCCGCTGGAGGAACGAAGCTGCTCATGAAGGTTGGTTGACCTGTAGCGAAATTGCTCATGCCATCGCGCCTCACCCGGAAGGTCCGTATGAGGTTCAAGGAGCCGTCCTGACTGGGCGCGGGGGAGATTATTGGGACAGCATGACCATTCACAATCCGACGGTTCATCGGGTGGGAGAGAAATATTATCTCTTCTACATGGGCAATTCCGACGGAACGGTGGCGACGAAGCGCGTCGGCGTCGCTTTCTCGGATTCTCTGGATGGTCCCTGGCAGCGGTTGGACGAACCTCTTCTTCCTGCTGGATCGGAAGAGCCCGATCAATGGGACAGTCTGGTCACTTCCAATCCGGCATTTGTGATGGCTCCTTCTGGCGAGTGCCGCCTTTACTACAAGGGATGGAGCAAAGCTGACCGGGAACGCGACCTGAAGGACGGGACCTGGTGGCAGGCTAACCGGCAATACGGTCTCGCTGTAGCGGATAATCCACTTGGACCGTATAAGAAATACAAGGGCAACCCGATCGTGAACATGCGTCAGTATGTAGACAAGGCGCAGACCGAAGACGCCTACGTCTGGCACGAGGACGGTGTCTACAAAATGATTCTTCGGGATATGGGCTTCTACAACCATGAGTATGGTCTTTATCTTGAGTCGAGAGATGGACTGGATTGGGATCAGTATCCCAAAATCAGCTATTTGAACTCTCAGGTTTATCTGCCGGAGGCACCCAACGGGCTGGAACGCGAGGGTCGTTTCGAGCGTCCGCAACTTTTGATGCGAGACGGCAAACCAGAATATCTTTTCTGTGCGATCGTTGGAGGGGAGTTCAACACCTCTTCGGCCGTAGTCTTACGACTGAACTAAGCTATCCTTCCTTGCTATTCCGCATCCAATGCAAATTCAGACCATCGCTTCCGAGGTTGAGGAAAACCTTTCGACTTTTGCAAAGCGCCTCACTGGCTTGGGTCGTATACTCGAAGATGAGAAAAACAACGTTTGGGGTTGTTCGCCGATTCTTGATGAAGACGGCAACGTCCATGTATTCTACTCCAAGTGGGCCAACGAGGCTGCGCACAAAGGTTGGCTGGAGTGCAGCCAGATAGGGCACGCGGTGGCCCGATCACCCGAGGGCCCCTATGAAGTGCTGGAAACGGCGTTGATTGGCCGCGGAGGTGATTTTTGGGATTCGATGACGATCCATAACCCGACGATTCACAGAATTGGTGGCACTTATTATCTCTTTTACATGGGAAACTGCGACGGGATGGTGACTTCCAAGCGCGTAGGCGTAGCCGTTTCCACCTCGCTCTATGGTCCTTGGGAACGTTTTGACCGGCCTATTGTCGAGGCGGGGTCCGATCCTCGTGGCGATTGGGATAGCGCGGTTACCTCAAATCCGGCATTTGTTCGCTCGCCGGACGGGGAGTGCCGACTTTATTACAAGGGATGGTGCGTAGAGGATTGGAACAAAGATCTGGCAACTGGGATGCGGCCGGCAACAGAGGACACGGGGATACACACCAATCGGCAGTACGGTTTGGCGACAGCCAGCTCACCGACTGGGCCCTACGAGAAATTTCCCGGCAACCCGATCATTAACATGCGCAAGAGAATCCCAAACGCGCAAACTGAGGATGCTTATGTCTGGCACGAGGACGGTGTTTACAAGATGATCCTTCGAGACATGGGCTTCTTCAATCACGAGTATGGCATCTACCTTGAGTCGCTTGACGGTTTGAATTGGGAGAAAGCGCCCCAGATCGCCTACCTGAATTCTCAACATTACTTACCGGAGGCTCCAAACGGTCTTGAACGTGAAGGGCGGTTCGAACGTCCGCAGATTCTCATGAAGGAGGGGAGACCTGCTTACCTGTTTTGTGCCCTGGTCGGAGGAAAGTACAATACTTCATCTGGTGTTGTTCTTAGAATTGGCGAGAATACCTAGCCAACTATGAGACAGATCTTTTCCATGAACCCTGGGTGGAAATTCCATCTTGGGGACATCGAGCTTCACAATTTCGCTGCGATTCACGAGAGCCGCTTTCGCGCTCCAGAGTGGATGAAAGCGGGCAACCATGGAATCGCAAAGCCAGCGTATCCGGATGATCATTGGAGCGACGTTGACTTGCCTCACGATTTTGTGGTCGAGCAACCATTTAGCCCCGAGGCTAATGAGGTCCATGGTTCCTTGCCGGTGGATGTCGGGTGGTACCGAAAAGTGTTTGAGCTTGAGGCCGAAGATCTCGGCAAGCGGATCACGCTGGAGTTTGATGGTATCTATCGTGATTCGGAGATTTGGTTGAACGGACACCTGGTTGGTCGACATCTCTCGGGCTATACTAGCTTCCAGTATGATGTCACCGAGCTTTGTAACTTCGGTGGTCTGAACGCTCTCGCCATCCGCGTTGACGCCCGGAACTTCGAACTGTGGTCTTACGAGGGTGGGGGTATCTATCGCGACGTTCGTTTGCTGAAACTGGATCCAATTCATGTCGATTATTGTGGGACCTTTGTTCGGGCAACTGTTGAGCGCGTTGAAAACCCCACGGTGTCCACGATTGAGATTGAAACGACAATTTTGAACGAGCTTCGCAGTCCCGCTGAGGTCCAGATCGTTTCTACGATCAAGGACCAAGAAGGGATTGAAAGAGGACAAGCGAAAGACCTCGCAGATGTCGGTTCGTTGAGCAAATTGACTGTCTTTCAGTCGATTGATCTCAAAGCCCCACAGCTCTGGTCGCCTGAAAATCCCTACCTCTACTTGGTAGAGACTTCCGTTTTCTGTGACGGGCTTCTTGTGGACTCTTACGAAACCTCTTTTGGTGTTCGCTCAATACACTTTGATCCTGCTCGCGGGGTATTTCTGAACGGGCGTCCGATAAAGCTGAAAGGGGTGTGTAATCATCAGGATCATGCAGGAGTTGGGATCGCGATACCGGATCGGCTGCAGGCATGGCGGTTGGATCGGATGAAGGAGATGGGATGCAACGCTATGCGCACGGCACACAATCCACCGACCCCGGCCTTACTCGAACTCTGCGACCGAAAGGGGATTCTGGTGATGGATGAAATTCGGATGCCGGGCACTACGCCTGAATTGATGGGTCAGATGGAGTCGCTGATCTACCGGGATAGGAACCATCCCAGCGTGATCCTTTGGTCGCTTGGGAATGAGGAAATGCTTATTCAGGAAACGGCAGTGGGCGCTCGTATTCTTCAGCGCATGCAGGATCGGGCGCACCAACTGGATCCAACGCGTCTCTGCACTTACTCAGCAAATTGCGACTTCAACGAAATAGCGGACAATTTCGAGGCAAATGGTTTCCGTATCGATGTCTTCGGGGCGAATTATACTTCTCGGCGAAATGAGGATGGTAATCTCGATTGTGAGGGTGAACGTTACGACGAGTTTCACGCGAAGTATCCGGATTGGCCACTCATCGGAGGGGAGACTGGTGGGTCTGCATCAACCCGGGGGCTCTACGGGCAGGAATACTATAAAGGCAAACCGCATCGACCGGACACGGCCGATCTGGGGATCGACAACTATGTCGATTTAAATCCGGAGAGGGAAGGGGACGCGACCGCTTTCAGCGAAACGATGACCCCATGGGGGCGGTCGATTGAAGATACCTGGCGTGATTGTGCTGAGCGCGATTTTCTCGGCGGAACGTTCCTCTGGACTGGTTTTGACTATCGTGGCGAGACTTACCCTTTCGGCTGGCCCGCGGTGGTCACGCGCTATGGCTTGATGGACTTGTGCGGTTTTCCCAAGGATGCGTTCTTTTACCATAAAGCGTGGTGGACAGATGAGCCGATGGTCCATCTCTTTCCGCATTGGAATTGGCCTGGCGAAGAGGGAAAAATGAAAGATGTCTGGTGCTACAGTAATTGCCACTCAGTAGAGCTCTGGCTCAACGGTGAAAGCCTCGGCAGAAAAAATATGCCCATAAATGGTAAACTGGTTTGGGACGTGGTCTATGCACGTGGTAAACTGGAGGCTCGCGGATATGATGCCTCAGGGTCGGAAATCCAATCCAAATTGCTTGAAACAACGGGAGATCCTGCGGCGGTTCGGCTCATGCCGGAGTCCGAAAAGATGATCGCTGATGGGCGCGACATGGCGATCATCCGATGCGAAATTGTCGATTCAGAGGGGCGGGTTGTTCCGACTGCGGAAAATGTGGTGAAATTCGAGGTTCCGGAAGGTCTGAAGTTTGCAGGTGTTGGTAATGGGAACCCAATCAGTCACGAGCCGGAAAAGCTGCCTGAGCGGAGGGCCTATTGCGGTCTTTCTCAGCTGTTGATTCAATCAACTTATACTCCCGGCGAGTTCGTGATCTTCGCCGAGTCTAAAGGCCTGGAACCATACAGACTACAGTTGGCTTCAACTGTGCCTGACAACCGCCTTTCCGAGATTGGACAGGTTGTCGAAAGGATATCGGACACCGGAAAGCACGTGAGCTCGATCGACGGGGCCCTCTGAAGACAGGATGAGTCCTTTAAATTTCGGTAAAAACTTGTAAGTTTTGGGATTCTGAGACTTTTACGGTTTGACTTTTATGTCCGCGTAAATACACGTGTATAGAAGAGTCGAACTTCTATCTGCATTATCCTCCTTCCAATTTAGCTCTGCAAAGCCCGTAGAGCCTAACCACAGACCCAACACCCAACCATGTCTAGTCAACTGTCGCCTACCTCTTCTCCTGTCAGTTTTCGAAACCGTAACGACCGGAATGGCGGTTTTGCCCTCATCATCGCGCTCTCGTTGATGGGTTTTATTTTGTTGTTGCTTCTTTCGCTCACCACTTTTGTCCAGATCGAAACCGCCGGGTCAGTTGCAGCCAAGGAGCAGCAGGAACCCCGGCTCAACGCCGAGCTTGGGGCGATGATCGCGGTGGGTGAGCTGCAAAGGTTTGTCGGGCCTGACCAAAGAGTGACGGCTCGCGCAGACGTCGTGATTCCTCCCGACAACTCACCGTTTTCAGGAACTGGTAGATGGACGGGTGTATGGTCCAGCAAGAGCAATACTAACGACCCCGACGACCAGAATGATGGTTTGGATGAGAACAGAGTCTCGTGGCTCGTGAGTGGGGATATCTCGGAATTTACAAGCAGCCAAAACGGAAAGATCACGGGAGGGACTGCAAACGGTGACGATATGATCACGCTTGCAACGCGAGAAATCTCAGTGAGTTCAAATGATGACGAAGTGGTAGTTCCCACCGTCGAGATACCCGCGACGGGTCAAGGAAGTTCGGGTAGATATGGATTTTGGGTGAGTGATGACGGCTTGAAGGCTCGGGTCAATCTAGATCGAATCTCCAATTTTGCCTCTGATTCCGAAGCACCTTTTTATGACATCGCTCTCGCGCAGCAAGCGGATGCTTCGGTGTCTAGAACAAGTTCTGGGAGTCGGCCATTCTCTCCGAATCAGGATATTTCACTTTGGAAAGAGGACGACAGCTTGGTCTCCAAGGTGACGGTTTTCAATAGTTTGCGCTACCTTGATCAAACTAATGCCGGAGCGGGTGTGGAACGTGATTTCTTCCACGATTTTTCAACTTCATCAGCCAGTGTTATGACCAACCTCCGTCAAGGTGGCCTGAAGATGGATTTATCTACAGCCTTACTTGATCCGCAGGCAAACGGTTTGGAAGGCCCGATTTTCGAGCCCGTTGCAGGCGATAGCGGAGAGGGCAATCCTGGCGGTCCTACGTGGCAACAGCTGGCAGACTTTTACCAGCACACAGTCCGCAATAACGACGCAGACGAAATCTTTTTTAAAGCGCCAGCTGACGACGAATTCGGAATCACGCCGGTGCTGACGCGGTTTCAGTTTATTGTTCAAGTCTTTGCCACTCGTTGGAGGACACTTGAGCCCCCTCCTGCTGAACTGGAGGTTCCGAACTGGGCGTTACGCAGCATGGCAGAGGATATGGAATATGTGGTAGGCATTTTCCCGGTTATCACGTTTTGGAATCCTTACGACCGTGACTTGGTCCTGCCAGATCTGGGGATGGAAACAGATATGGCTGGCGTCGAGTTGATTAGAAGCCGTCCTTTGGATGCAAATGGGAATCCCACCGGCCCAGATTATCCGAACCCACCACAGGTGCACACCTCTGATTTTGCGATCAAGACGATTCTTGAAGACGGCGATATTTCCTTGGGGTCGGACCCGACTAGCCGCCGAAAGGTTGGATTTACGATTCAGGGAACCACAATCCCTGCCGGGCAGGCCGTGAATTATTCTCCTCCTCTCAACTCCTACCTTGATTTTTCCGATGGTCGGGATAATTGGCTGGTTCCCGGTGCAGGGGATCGTTACCTCTACGGATTTTTTTCAGCGCCTGTAAGGTTCACTACAGATCCCGGCGAAGGCGATCGTCGTGATTTCAACGAACATAACTCAGAGAATAACTCTCTATTCCCCGGTTATGGCTTCTCAAAATACGAGAATACACTTCTCAGGTTTGCATTTAAACGGCACTTGGCTCGGCATGAGGTGAACTTTTACACAGCACCTTTTGATCGGCAGCCGGATCGCGAAGATCGCTTCCTTTCAATAGCCACAAACGGGTTGTATTCACTCGTTCGGAATCTTCCGAATGATGGCCGTGTCATTCGCATTTGGGATGCCACGCGAACTCCTGCAAGCACAGGCATTGCAAATTTCTCTCAAGTGATCAGCCCGGCCGGTTCGAGTGTTGGCGCGGCGTTCGATGAGAGTTTGTCTCCGATCGAGATTATAAACATCGAGACTAATGCGCAGATAATAAATGGGATTGCGCGCTACATGGCTTTTCCAGACGTTGCTACTGGAAGCGAACAGATCCATTTGCTCAGCCAGTTTAACCCTCGGTCCAGTTTCATATCCGAGCAAATGCACGTTGGGTTACAGGGGGACGACGGCGATGCTGAGTACGTTTACCAGCTTTTAGGAAGAGAGCCATTCTCTTTCTGGAACGCGGGTGGGAACGGTAAACGCCACACCTATTTCATCGGTGGTGTTGACGACTCGATTGGCTACGTAGGTATGGGAAAAGACTTTGCCTCAGGAAATGATCAGATGGTTCTTTTTGAGTCCCCAACCCGCACACCGCTCGGCATAGGGCAATTTATGCACGCGAACCTAATGAACTATGGTAGCATTGGTTGGACCCACCCTGGTGGCGGTTGGGCTGGAAATCTCCAGCAGCCTTACACTACGCCGGCTTATGCGATCGGGAACTCTATGGCGAACGTTCATCTTCCGTTAGACAGAACTAAGGTTCTCGTTGAACCGGGTTCTCCTATGTTCCAGGGGAGCTCTCCTCCGAGCAAATTTCCGTCGGGTAGTTACTCAGGAGCGCATTACGACTACTCCTATGAGTTGAATCAAGCACTATGGGACGACTATTACCTTTCGACTTTGATTCCGGAGGGGAATAGCCCTGCTATTAATTTTCCGCGCGAGGAAGCGCTGCCCAACTCACGTCTAGTTTTGTTCAATTCGAATGCCTCAGACAGCGAACTCACGGACAGTGAAGAGCAGGCGGCAAACGTTCTCTTACGAGGAGGATTTAACGTAAACTCGACCTCTGTAGCTGCTTGGGAGGCTGTTTTGGGCGCACTACGAGACGTGGAAACGCTTGGAGCAGGATCTTCGAGCTCCGATCTTATCCATCCCTACGCAAGGATCGTCGAGCCTCTCCTTGAATCCACAGGGGAGACTCCTACGTACGCAAGTAGAGCCACAAAGGATGCCATTGTAGCTGGATTCAGGAGTTTGACCGACGACCAGATTTCGGATCTAGCAGCGAGTATCGTTCGTGAGATTCGCACTCGAAGTGCAGCAAGAGGCCATCCCTTCCTCACGATGGCGGATTTTGTAAACCGATCGACCGACGCGGCGGACATACAGAACAACAATAGAAAGAGGTTTGCCTACATGGGCCCGCTTCAGTTTGCAATTGACCAGTCCGAAGTGAACGGAGTTCCGGCAGTGGGTGAAAACTGGGAGAACCAAAGAGATAGGTCGACTGGGCTATGGGATAACGAGTATATTACAACGATCGAAAACAAGTTTGGCGCGTTTTTGCCAGAGTCCATGGAAGTGATTAGGAACCGGCCATTTATGGATGGTGCACCTGGGGCACTCACTCAAGCGGATCTGTTAAGTCGGATTGGTCACACTCTGACTGCTCGAAGCGATACTTTCACTGTCCGTTCTTACGGCTCGAGTGTTGATCCTACGACTGGAAACGAAACGAGCGACGCGGTTCTTGAAATGGTCGTTCAGCGCACCCCTCAATACATGAGTGATTCTGACGATGACCCAGATCCCGCTACAGCTTCGCTCAATCGTCAATTCGGTCGAAAGTTTGAGATCGTCTCGACTCGCTGGTTGAGATCGAACGAAATTTGAATCGCTGATGTTTTTTTCTGTGAGCCGTTCGGCATTCGTAGTCTGGCTGATTTTGACATCGGCCTCGTTCGTCGTTGGGCAGGGCTTCAACGGTGAGCCGCCTCCAATGCGGAGTGAGGCGGAAGAGGAAGAGCCGGAGCCGTACCTGATGAATATATTGTACCTCTCCAAAGAGCCAATGTCGAAGACGAACCTCGGCTTCCCGCTACATTTCAGGAATAACGAGAAAGACTTTCGGATAAACACCATACCTGGGTCCCTGACGAGAACGATCCGATATCAAGGCAATCCAAATTTTTTCTTCTTTAAACCCGAGACCTCTGCAGAAGGCGAGATTACACGGATACCGCTAGTGAATATCAATTTGGGTAAACCTGGGAGAAAGATCATCTTTCTAACTCGAGATGAAAAGCAGAGAATATCTGCCCGTGTGATGCACGTAGGAAGAGAAACGCTGCCTGAAAACACCGTCCGCGTGATGAACTTCAGTCAACAGTCAGCGGTGATTCGGGTCGATGAGGAAGATGCTAGACTGAATTCGATGGACGCGGAGGATTTTAGAATTAAGAGCGATAAACCGCGATTCAGAGTCCGTCTTGCGATGGCAGGCCATGACGGCGAATCGACCTATGTTTTTGAGAATAAGAAAATGGCGATGGCTCAAGGTGCACGGGAACTCATTCTTTTGTACCCCAACCCAAGAGAGCCACAGAAACTAACCTATTCACTTTTCCCAATCCGTGATGAACCGTTTCAAAGCAATTACTCGGACGCGGAAATCTCAGATGAAGGATACCGGGATGCTTACGTCCCCTCGCGTTACCGCAACTAGGCGCTTGTTTGGTAGTTAGATAGTGATCTTCAGCGCGTTCGCGTGCGGCGTGGGAGGTTCCACGGGTAGTGACACCTCGAGACCATCTTCAGTATTTTTAAAGTCGATCGGTCCGCGACCCAAGAGTTCGACTTTTTCAGCGGCCTCCCCCGCGAGGGAGCGAATCTTCAGCTGATGGTCTCTGGGCCACTTTAGAATGAACGCGTAGAGCGTGTTGCCATCCTTGGACTGGGTGAAGCGGAATTCACCTTCCTGTGCCTCAATGGGTTGTTCGCTGTGGCATTTGGACTCGTATTCAGTGACGCCACCCTCTCCGAAGGTCCTCCATGGGCGTGTGCGATAAATTGCTTCGCCGTTGACGTCGATAAAGTCTTTGATCTCGGAGAGTATTTGGCGGCACTCGTCGTCAAGGGTTCCCTCTGGACGAATGGGAACACTCAACATCATGTTCCCATTCTTGCTGACCACATCGATTAGAAAGTGGATGACACTTTGCGGGCTTTTGTAAGGGAAGTTGTCCTGATAAAACCAGTTACCGAGGCAGGTATCGATTTGCCAAGGCTCCTCGGTAATCCCCTGGGCAAGTCCGCGCTCAATATCAAAAACACCTGCACCAGGAATAAAGGTACCTAAGCCCGGGTGATTCTTTTGGGTAAAGACCGCCTCGAGCTGGCCATCGTTTTTTCGAATGCTCTCGTTGTAAAGGTAGGAGACGATGCTGTGGCTGTATTCATCGACCGCAAAGGAGCCATCGCTGTAGAAAAGATCCGGTTCGTATTTGTCCAGTAGGTCCTTCATCCGGTAGTACCACTCCTTGGCCCATTCTTTTGGGTAGTCGGGTGGGGTGAGCCAATTGTCGGGCCGATCGGTTGCCAGCCGTGTGTTGTACAGGTCTTCATAGCGTTCATCATTTCCGTCGTAGGGAATACCTGCCTTTGGGCCTGTCTTATCGGAACCCTTACTTGTGCCAAACCAGTGGTAATAGTTTGACGTATGTTCGGAAACGCCGAAATGGAGACCGTGCTTTCGTGCAGCATCTCTCCATAGGCCGACGATGTCCTTCCGTGGCCCGATGTTTACGGAATTCCACCGATGGTATTTCGAATCCCAACAATCAAAATTGTCAGTATGCACCGCCAGCGCCATGAAGTAGCGGGCGCCGACCTCCTTGTACAGCGAGATCAATGCATCGGGGTCGAAGTCCTCAGCCTTCCAATAGGGCAGTGTGTCCTTATAACCGACCTCACTTGGGTGACCAAAATTCTCGCAGTGGTGGTGGTAGACGTTTTGGTGGTAGCCGCCTTCTTCTTCAGCGTAGTCTTGTATGTAGAGGTTGCGTGCATACCAATCGCCTGTCCGGGTCAAGCCTTGTGGCCCCCAGTGAGCCCAGATACCAAACTTAGCGTCTCTAAACCATTCTGGACATTCAAATTGTTTTAGGGAATCAGGTGTCCCTGAAAATGGGCCTTCGCCGGCAGTTATTGACCGCTCCAGCATTTCATCTCGAATCTTTTTATACCTTGGCGCCAAATCGTCCAATTCATGGGTGGTCTCGGTGTTCATTGGTTTATACTGAGATACGAGTTTTGATGAGCAGTAGAGACGACTGTACTCTCAGTCATTTATTCTTGGCAATCGGTTAATTACACGAGAAAAGTATGGTCGCCTTTAAGGAGTTTCGGCACTGTATCCCCCCTGCAATTCTGGTCCCGAAGATCTGATATCTGCAGCTTCATCTTCTCAGTCTTTCAAAACTTAGCCTCTTTACCCTATCGATATGAATTGCTCCCGAATCTTATTCTTGCCCCGTCTTCTAGTGCCTCTGGTTTTTTGTTCCGGTCTGCAGATCGGCTACACTCAGGACCTTGTTGACCAGAGTCAGCCCCCGATTTCAAGTGAACCTCAGGCTGTCGATTCGGTGGCGGTCGATTACAATCTAACGACCCCGTATACAATAACAGCAACTGTGGATTTCCCTGTTACGAACGAAGGAGAGGTTAACTACTACGACGACAAGAGGTATGACGCACTCGGAATTAGACCGAACGCCGTGGGTTTTGATGATACAAAGTTTGCTAGGGCTTCCCATCTCTTTACTGGGCAGTCGGATGAATATCACGTAACAATCACTACCATCACTGAGGAGGATGGTGAATCCACTTACCGGCTGTTGATCAATGATCAAGTCGTTGGTACTTTTCGGAATCCGGGTGCAGGAGAGTCGGGTTATTCGGGGGATCTTAGGCCGCATACCTACACCTGGAGTGAGATTGCGATCAACGAAGGTGACACCGTTTCGGTGGAGTCCAACGCGCACTCCAATGACCTGATCCCCGAGGAGAACGGTGCCAACGGTTTTGCGTGGGCGCGGGGTCGCTGGCGCCAGCTTGAGCTTACTCCATCTCCTGGTCCGCCCACCGAATCGGCTGCACTGAATACGACCTCAGCCGGAATCTATGGCGAGACCGACGAGAGCGGAAGTCACAAAAAATGGCACCGAGTCACGGTTGCTTTTGAAGGGCCCAGCTCCAGTGAGACTGCCACTCCAAACCCGTTTACCGACTACCGGTTGAACGTGACCTTTCAACACCCTGAAAGTGGTAAAACCTACCTTGTTCCCGGATACTATGCGGCGGACGGAAATGCAGGCGAGACCGGATCTACTTCTGGGAACATTTGGCGTGTTCACTTTGCGCCGGATGAGATTGGCACTTGGAACTACTCGGCTTCCTTCCGGAGCGGGACGAATATCGCAATGAACGCCGACGCGGAGGCTGGCTTGGCAGAATCCTTTGATGGTGAAAGCGGATCTTTCGAAGTGGTTGCCTCAGACAAAACGGGTAATGACCATCGGGCACGAGGGCGACTCCAATACGATGGCACCCGCTACTTGAAATTTGCCGACACTGGCGAGGCTTTCATCAAGACCGGAGCTGACGCGCCGGAAAACTTTCTCAACTACACCGGATTTGACAATACTTACAACCACGGCGGACCTGACTACACGAAAAGTTGGTTTCCCCATATTCGCGATTGGAAAATCGGTGATCCAACTTGGAAGAACGGTCAGGGCAAAGGCATTATTGGCGCGATCAACTACCTCGCCTCCGAAGGGCAGAACGTCTTTTCCTTTCTCACCTACAACGCTGGTGGTGATAGCAAGGACGTATGGATGTATGTCGCTCATGACGATCCACTTCGTTTCGATTGTTCCAAGCTCGACCAGTGGGAAGTCGTCTTCTCTCACGGCACTGCGATGGGCATGTATCTCCACTTTAAGACTCAGGAAACGGAGAACGACGATCGCAAAGGCCCTGGAGCGGATTTCGCTCTGGACGGCGGAGATCTTGGGGACGAACGCAAGCTCTACTATCGCGAACTCATCGCAAGATTCGGCCACCACCTCGCATTGAACTGGAATCTTGGCGAAGAGACAACACAGACGACCGAGCAGCAGCAGGACATGGCGCAGTATTTTCGCGATCACGACCCTTACGGTCACAACATTGTTATACACACCTATCCACAACAGCAGGAGCAGCGGTATCGTCCACTTCTTGGCGACAACTCAGAGCTCACGGGTGCTTCGGTCCAGACGAAGTTCTCGAATGTGCACAAGCACACTCTTCAATGGATCAACGAATCTGCCGATGCAGGAAAGCAATGGGTAGTCGCCAACGATGAGCAGGGGTCGGCCTCTCATGCCAATCCACCCGATGACGGCTGGCCCGGTTTTTCGGGAGATAACACCCCGAGTCAGAAACAAATGCGCTGGATGACTGTCTGGGGAAACTTGATGGCAGGTGGCGCAGGTGTAGAACTCTATGCCGGATACGAAAACCCGCAGAGTGATCTTACCTTGGATGACTTCCGTAGCCGCGACCGAATGTGGGATTACTGCCGTCACGCGCTCAACTTCTTCAATGAGTATTTGCCTTTTGACGAAATGGAGAACGCCAACGCACTGGTCGGAAACGCTAATAACTCCAACGACAAATATTGTTTTGCCAAAGTAGGGGAGATTTACGCGATTTATTTGCCAAATGGGGGCAGCACCTCGCTTGATCTCAGTGGTTCCGAGGGGACCTTTGCTGTTCGGTGGTTCAACCCACGTGATGGTGGCCCGCTTCAGATTGGAACGGTTCCCTTAGTTACCGGCGGAGATTCTGTTTCAATTGGAAACCCACCCTCGGAAACAGGTGAAGACTGGGTGGTCCTCGTGCAAAAGAGCGAGGCAGCTTAAAACGTGAGTCTCTCGACTCCGGAAAACGGAATCGGGTTAAGTCTGGGAGAAAGCAAGATTTGGAAAAAGCCGACTTTTTCCGTCACCACATCAGTGAGCTGTTCGTAGATTTGTCATCAGATAGTAAATCGCGCCTCATACAAAGCTTGCTCGCAAAAATCGAAATCGAAATCGGTATCGCTATCGAAAGCGCTCGAGACCCGATTTCGATTCACGAGTATGTTCTATTCTAGCAGCGGAGTAATAATTGATCTGGTTTCGATGGGGGGATGAGATTGCCATCGCGTTGAAGGTTGCGGTTCTTCCTCAAGACTCGCCTTTGGTTTTGGTAGGTTCATAGTTTTCGCCGATGGCAAATCGATGGCTACTCTGGGTGCTGGCGACGCTGATGCTGGGCTTCATCAACCTGGAGTTCTATGCAGTCGGTGCGGTCGCTGCCAAGGTAGATGAGAGCTTCGGTATTGGGCCCTCGCGGACCGGCCTTCTCTTTGGAATCTTTACTCTTTTCTACGGCGCTCTCCAGATTCCCGTAGGCTTGGCTTATGCTCGCTTTAATCCAGTTCGCCTCCTCCTGGTCGCCTGTATCGTTTTTGCCGTCGGGAACCTCCTCTTCGCCTTTTCCCCTGGTTTTGGGCTAGCCATCTTGGGAAGGGTCATCTCCGGAATTGGAGGTTCGTGCTTCTTTCTTGGCTTCGTTGCAATCGCCTCGCGTAACTTTGAACCCCAACTCTATGCACGTTTACTGGGGTTCAATCAGACGTTTAAGTTCTCGGTTTTGCTGGTGGCCTTGGTTCTGATGCCGACCATCTTATTGCATTTCGGTTGGCGCATCTATTTCGCAATGATTAGCGGGGTTTTTCTGTGTCTATCCGTCCCCTTAGCCGTCATTGCGACGCGAAGAGTTGAACGACACGAAACAACCGGAGAATCCGGTGCTTGGCAGGGTCTTTTGGATTTGGTTCGAAATCCTCAAATCATCCGATATCTTGTCATTGGATTGTTTTCGAGCGGAGGGATCATTGCGTTTTCAGGTCTCTGGTATTTACCTTACGCCGAGCGTCTGGGTTATCCTCCCAAAGATGCGGATCTCTTGGTATCCGCAATGATGTTGGCGATGGGGATTGGTATGGCATTATCCGGTTGGATCTCTGACTGGCTCAAGTTGCGAAAACCGATTCTGGTGATTGGACTGGTAGTGACCCTCCTTTCGACAAGTGTCGTTTGTTTCAGCGCAAAGATTCCTCCTTGGCTTGAGATTGGAACGATCTTCATCTGTGCGGGAGCCTCCTCTGCCTTTTACGCAATGGCTTACGTAATGGTGAAGGAGTTGGTTCCGGCGAGGCTCATAACGACAGCAAACGGAATCCTGAATACAGCGATCTTTATGGGCGCGGCTCTCTTGCAATACCTACCCGGTTTGATCCTCCGATTGGAGCACGGGGGAGCCGGCAAAATCGACGACGCAACGGTAACAGGGTTTCAGTTGGCACTTCTCATCTTTCCGGTGGGTTATTTGATTAGCCTGATTGCTTCTCTCGGTTTGAAAGAAACTGGAGGCGCTCAGTGCGAGTGACTTGTGCTTCCTCAACTAAAACGGATTCGAAAATGCAGGTGGATCTGATCGAAGTCTCCCGAAGCAAAGCTTGAATTGATCACCAATGTAAACGGAGCATGGATTTGAGGGGTGGTTGCAGTGGATCAGCGAAGCCGTTTTGCCTTGCCCTGACTATGCTGAGAACAGCACCATCAGCTGGTAGCCTCCCATAAGGGGATGATCCCTAGGATTCTCGATGCCAGTTGAAATAGTAAGTAGAACACCCTTGAGCCGACTTCTTGATGAAGTGGGACCCGTTGACAAGGTGGCCATTGAAGAGCGTGTAGCGAAGTTTGCTTCTCGGAGTATCAAGAGGAAAAGCAAAGTCCAAGGGCTCAAGATGGCCGTTTCAATGGTGGATTTGACGACTTTGGAAGGCAAGGATTCGAGGGGTAAGGTGGAGTCGCTTTGCCGGAAGGCCCAGTCACCCGATCCGGAGATGGATACGCCGCAGGTAGCAGCGGTTTGTGTTTATCCTGCGATGGTGAAACATGCTCGGTCCTTTCTGGGTGAATCACCAATCAAGGTTGCGTCGGTTGCCACCGGATTTCCGTCCGGTCAATATCCACTACGGACCCGATTGGAAGAGGTGAAGCGAGCCGTGCGGGACGGTGCCGATGAGATCGACATGGTGATCCATCGCGGTGCTTTTCTTTCTGGCCAGGTCAAGCTGGTTCAGGATGAGATCGCTTCGGTGGTCGATGCCTGTGGTGATTCAACTTTGAAGGTGATCCTTGAGGTCAGTGAGCTGGAAACTTATGACAATATTCGAGCCGCTTCGTTCCTTGCTATGAGCGTCTTGCGGCCTAATGACTTTATCAAGACCAGCACGGGGAAAACCTCTGTCAATGCAACACTGGCGAACAATCAGGTAATGCTGGAGGCGATTCGAGACTTTTATCTGGAGACTGGAACTCCGATCTCGATGAAGCCTGCGGGTGGGATCAAAACGGCCAAGCAATCTCTTCACTACCTGGTAGCCGTCAAGGAAACCTTGGGAGACGAATGGTTAAACAGCACGCGATACCGCTTCGGTGCCAGTTCTCTGCTGAACGACCTTCTCATGCAGCTCCGCAAACAGGAACAGGGTGTCTACCAAGCGCCTTGGAAATTTAGTGACGCCAGCACTGGCTATTGATCGACTCTTCGAAGACACATGGCGGCTACCCGAAATACCAAAAGCTCTCCTCCTCGAGGAAAAACTCCTGAATTACTCTTCGGGGATCTTTGGGAGTTCGATCCGGCTCCGGAGTCGGCCGATCCGAAGCTGAGGGAAACCTATTCGCTTTTTATCGACGGCAAAGAAGTGGCTCCAAAGAGCCGCAAGTATTTTGAATCGATCAATCCGGGAACGGAAGAATCTCTCGCCCGGATTCCCGCGGCCGGAAAGGCGGACGTTGATGCCGCTTTCGCTGCGGCAGAATCAGGACTGAACCGATACTGGTCCAAACTCTCGGGAAAAGACCGGGGAAAGTATTTGTTCCGTATTGCACGCCTGTTGCAGGACCGCTCCCGTGAGTTTGCCGTGGCAGAAAGCATGGATGGTGGAAAGCCGATCAAGGAATCCCGCGATTTTGACGTCCCGATGGCAGCGGCCCACTTTTTCTACTATGCGGGTTGGGCAGATAAGCTGGAGTATGCTCTACCTGGTGCCTCTCATCAACCCTATGGGGTGGTGGGGCAGATTATCCCATGGAATTTTCCGTTGCTCATGTTGGCATGGAAAATTGCTCCCGCTCTCGCGACTGGAAACTGCGTGGTCATCAAGCCGGCGGAGACAACTTCCGTAACGGCTCTGAAATTCGCCGAGATTCTTCAGGAGGCAGAACTTCCACCTGGCGTTGTGAATATTGTTTCTGGTGCGGGTCCAACAGGTCAGCTGATTGTAAATCATCCGGCAGCTAAGAAGATTGCCTTCACTGGATCCACCGAGGTGGGGAAGGCGATCCTGCGAGCGACAGCAGGCTCCGGAAAGGGCCTGACGATGGAGCTTGGTGGCAAGGCCGCGAATGTTGTCTTCGAAGACGCTCCGATTGATCAGGCAGTGGAAGGTGTGATCAATGGAATCTTCTTCAATCAAGGCCATGTTTGTTGCGCCGGGAGTCGTCTCTTGGTGCAGGAGTCGATCGCGAAGACATTTGTAAAGAAGTTACAGACACGCATTGCTGCGCTTCGGGTTGGCGATCCTCTGGATAAGAACACGGATATTGGTGCAATTAATTCAAAGGAGCAGCTCAGCAAAATTGAGGAGCTAGTCCAGTCCGGAGTGGACGAAGGAGCCACATTGTTCCAAAGCAAGTGTGCGCTGCCGAGCAAGGGGTGGTATTACCGCCCATCCCTACTCGATGGAGTCACGCAAAGTCATCGGGTTGCCCGGGAGGAGATATTCGGACCTGTTCTTAGTATCCTGACTTTCCGCACGGTGAGTGAGGCGGTCGAGAAGGCCAACAATACTGCTTACGGTTTGTCAGCAGGCGTTTGGACAGACAAGGGTTCCAAGATCCTCAAGATGAGCACGGCTCTAAAGGCTGGGGTCGTTTGGGCAAATACCTATAATAAGTTCGATCCAACGTCACCATTCGGAGGATACAAAGAGAGTGGCTTTGGGCGCGAAGGCGGCAAGCAGGGCATCTGTGATTACCTCAAGATCGAATCCTAATCTTTCACCGAGCCATGGCACGAATTCCTATTACCAAGACTCCCAAGGCATACGTCGGCGGTAAGTTTATCCGCTCCGAAAGTGGTCAGGTCTATCCGCTCAAGACGAAGTCGGGCGAGTTTCTTTGCAACATCCCTCAGTGCACGCGAAAAGATACCCGAAACGCGGTAGAGTCTGCGGGCAAGGCTGGTTCCGGCTGGTCCGGGCGAACCGCTTACAACCGTGGGCAGATCCTATACCGTATGGGGGAAATGATGGAAGCGCGCGCGGAGGAGCTCGTGCAGGCGGTGGCAATCAAAGGCGACAATCCTCTTGCCGCTGCCAGAAAAGAGGTAGCTGCCACTATCGACCGTGTGATCTATTATGCAGGATGGACGGATAAGTATGAACAGGTGCTGGGGAATACAAATCCGGTCGCAGGATCTTTCTTCAACTTCTCGGTGACGGAACCGATCGGTGTCGTAGGGGTCTTCGCCCCTGATCAGCCGTGCCTGCTAGGATTGATCTCGCAGGTGCTCCCCATTATTGCCTCCGGCAATTCAATTGTTGCGCTTGCGTCGTCGACGAACCCCTATCCAGCAATTATTTTGGGCGAGATGCTGGCAACTTCCGACCTCCCTGGAGGTGTCATTAACCTGCTGACCGGTTATCGAGACGAGTTGTTGGAGACCTTTGCCAGCCACGAGCAGATTCGCGGTTTGGACCTTGTGTTGGAGACCTCTACCAGACAGAGAGCCGAGGCATTGGCAGCCGAGAGCGTGAAGCGGGTCAAGGTGCGGGACCAGTCTGAATCCCGGAAGTGGTTGAGCGAGGACGCTCAATCCGTTTACGCGATTCGAAGTTTTCTGGAATTCAAAACGACTTGGCACCCGGTTGGGAGCTGATAAAGCAGCCTCGGGATTATTGTTGCGAGATGATCGGAAGTCAGTCGGGGCATCTTACAAACTGAGGCCAGTCCGGAAGATCACTGGTGAAAGCACTCAAGCACTGCCTTTTGTAGCATACGCCGTGAGGCGGATGATCTCAGTCTTTGCATATCCACCGGGCTTTGCTAATCATCGGTCTCACGACCAATGCTACAATGGGTTTCTGAAAAATAGCCTCACCTTCGCCAAATGCAGCTTCGAGGTAGGCGCAACGGCGCACGAGTAGGTTCGCCCTCCTATGTTTCGGAAGAATGTGAATTTCTTTCAATTGCCCTTCGGATGAGTCATTGCGATTATCCGAAGCGTGAAAACGATACTCCCCCTGTTCTTGTTCTCACTACTCACTTCGATTTCGTTGGGCGCAACGAATGACACTGACTCGGAAGCCTCTGCGAAACCGATGTCGGAGGAGGAAATCCGACGCCAACTGGAGAGCATCGTCCTGCCGAGAGTTACGTTTAGGGATACTGCGCTTTCGGACGCTCTCCAGAGTTTGAGTGAGATGGCGAATCAATCTCTGCCGGAGGATCAGAAAATTGTCATTATTGTTTCTCCCGAAAGAGAAGATAGCAGGGTCAACTTTGCCGTGCGAAATTTGAGTTTTATTAGGATTCTAGACATTGCTGCGCAGCAAACTGGGTACGAGTGGAAGATTGTCCAGGGTGCAGTTTTGTTTAGTCCGATTGCCCCTGGGGGTGGGCCTCAGCAACCTGTTGGTCGGTCGCCGTCTGTAGCGGATGATCCATTCGCAGCTCCTGCACAAAGATATGTCTTTCGTTCATCTCCAGCAGATTTGGGTCGTGCCTCCTCGGTTGCCTTTAATGCTCCGCTAGCAGCACTAGGAATGCGGTCGGAGTTTGACGTAGCCATGTTCAACACCGAGAGCTACGAGCTGATTAAGCCAAACACCTTTCGTTCACCCCGGGTGGCACCGCTTTCCACCTTCTCAATCGACGTAGACTCCGCGAGTTATTCCAATCTGCGCCGGATGCTTACACAGGGCAAGAGGCCACCGGCTGATGCAATTCGAATTGAGGAGCTGATTAACTACTTTCCTTACTCCTACCGAGAGCCGGTTGTCACCGGGGAGGTGCCTGAGGAGGTCACCCCTTCAAACCTTCCCGATTTTCTTGAGCATCCCGTTGCAATTTCGGCAGAAGTGGGACCTACCCCTTGGGAGAGTGACACCCGTCTGTTGCGTATCGCACTGAAAGGCTTCGAGGTGGATTGGAAAAAGCGGCCGCCAGCCAACCTGGTCTTTCTTCTCGATGTGTCGGGTTCAATGAGCACTGCCAATAAGCTCCCCTTGGTGAAGGAATCATTAAAACTGCTGGTAGAAAGGCTTAACGGGAACGACAGGGTAGCAATCGTCGTCTACGCTGGTGCAAGTGGACTCGCTCTTCCGTCGACGACTGCCAACAATACAGAGACTATCCTTCATGCGATCAATCAATTGGAGTCCGGCGGATCGACCAATGCTGGAGCGGGAATCCAACTGGCCTATCAAACGGCTTTAGAGCACTTCATTCCCGACGGGATCAATCGGGTCATTCTCTGTACGGATGGCGATTTTAATGTTGGAACGACAGACAAGGGAAGTCTCGTGGAAGCTGCCGAGGGATTCGCTGAAGAAGGTGTCTTTCTGACGATTCTTGGTTTCGGAACCGGGAATTTTAAGGACGATATGCTGGAGGCGTTAACGAATGCTGCAGATGGCAATTATGCCTACGTTGATAGCGAACGGGAGGCACGGCGTATCTTTCTCCAAGCGGCAAGTGGAACGATGATTCCAATTGCGAAAGACGTGAAAATCCAAGTGGAGTTCAATCCAGCGGTGGTTAAGGCTTATCGACTGATTGGCTACGAGAATCGATTACTCCGGCCCGAGGATTTCAACGACGACACGAAAGACGCGGGTGAGCTTGGTGCTGGGCAGACTGTGACCGCTCTTTATGAGATTGCTCTTCCGAATTCGGGGATCGAGGTTTCTGAGGTGGACGATTTGAAGTATCAAGTTCTTCACCCAAAAGCTGAAACCCTTGAAGACAGTAGCTGGGAAGGAGTCGAACTTGCCACGGTAAAGCTTCGCTACAAATGGCCACTTGAGGAAGATAGCCTATCGCTTCAGGTGCCAGTGACGCTCCCAGTGGCAAATGAGTTTGCAGAGATGAATGTGGATTACCAGATGAGTGCGATATTGGCTATTTGGGGAATGCTTCTTCGCGAGTCTGATTTTGTCGGACCGGATGACTGGGGAATCGTAGAAGCGTTTTCGTCGGATCTTCTTCGTGACCCATCGGTGAGCCAGCAGCGAGTTGAGTGGGCAGAATTGGTAGAGAAGAGCAAGGAGGTTTACTCCCAAACGAATTAGGGAAACCCTGACTCCAAATTTTGAATCCATGTTCACGTTTCAGAACTGTTTTAAGTTTAAGTAGTCCGACCAAGTCGGATTGGGGCTTGAGTTCCAAACCGTCGCGGCGGAGAGGTTCTTGAACCCTTAGCTTCCTGAGTTTTCTGAAATCGAATGCCGAGTAGCTACGCTAGAGCCCGCACGGTGATGACAATGGATTTTGATGTCGGAGTGCCGCTTTCCTTCGCTTGTGCCGAGATTGGAACAAGTACGTTCGCTTCCGGGTAGTAGGCGGCGGCGCAGCCCTTAGGTGTATCATAGGGAATCGCAAGAAAGAGTTCTGCGGTTCGGTTCTCTCCGTTAAAATGGCTTGTGATACTCACTGGTTGCTCCGCGACTAGATTTCTCTCCCGCATGTCTTCCGGATTCATGAAGAGGACGCGGCGTTCGCTCCGTATTCCCCTATAACGATCGTTTGTTCCGTAAATCGTAGTGTTGAACTGATCGTGACTGCGGAAGGTTTGCAGAAGGAGCTGATCGGGTTTGATCTGAATCGGGTTGAGGCGATTGATCGTAAACTCTGCGTGGCCGCTGTCGGTCTGAAAAACGCGTTCTTTTACACTGTTAGGGAGATAGAATCCACCGGGCCGACGGGCGCGCTCATTAAAGTTCGTAAACCCAGGGACAACGTTTTCGATCCTCTCGCGGATCAAGTCGTAGCTGTCTTCGAAGTCTTGCCAAGGCACTTGGCTTCTCTCTGCGAGGGTTGCTTTCGCAAGTCGGCAAATGATCGCCGTCTCACTCAAAATACTGGGTGAAATGGGAGTGAGCCGTCCTTCAGAGCTCTGGACCACTCCCATGGAATTCTCAACAGTCACGAATTGGGGGCCGCTTTTCCGCTGATCGATCTCCGTTCGACCCAGACAAGGTAAAATGAGGCCGCGTTTGCCTGTGATAAGATGACTGCGATTCAGTTTTGTTGAAATTTGGACGGTTAAACTGCAACGCCGCATCGCAGCCGCGGTATAATGCGTATCTGGGCATGCAGAGAGAAAGTTTCCGCCGAGCCCGATGAAGACCCTTCCTTTTCCGGCATGCATGGCACGAATGCTCTCTACTGTGTCGAAACCGTGCGCTCTCGGTGACTTAAAATTGAACTCTCGATCGAGTGCTGAGAGGAAAGTCTCCGGCATCTTTTCCCAGATGCCCATCGTTCGATCTCCTTGGACATTGCTGTGTCCTCGAACCGGGCAAAGGCCACTCCGAGGACGGCCGATTTTACCCGTGATCAGGTGGAGGTTAACGACTTCGCGAATCGTTTCGACCGCGTTGTGATGCTGGGTAAGACCCATCGCCCAACAGGTGATTGCTTCCTTTGCATCGATGAAGACTTTCGCAGCAGTTCGGATCTGTTCTTCGCTGAGTCCCGATTGTTTGGTTATCTCCTCCCATGGCGAAGCGTTGATCTCCTCGCAAGTCGCCTCGAACCCGTTCGTGAAAGAATCGATAAACTTTCGATCCACAACAGTTCCTGGTGCGGCAGATTCCGCTTCGAGCACACATTTCAGCATGCCTTTGAGGAAGGGAAGGTCTCCGTTGATGCGAACAGGAAGATGAAGAGAGGCCAACGGTGTCGATTTACCGAGAATACCGGAAACTTTCTGGGGATTCGCAAAGGCCTTTAGTCCGGTCTCCAACAAAGGATTTACGGATACAATCTTTCCTCCATTCTTCACGGTGTGCTCCATGGAGGTGAGCATTCTGGGATGGTTGGTCCCCGGGTTTTGACCGATTACGAGAAGGCAGCTCGTGTTCTCGATATCTTTGAGGGTAACGGTTCCTTTGCCGATCCCGATCGTTTGCTTGAGCGCAGCACCACTGGACTCGTGGCACATGTTCGAACAGTCGGGTAGGTTATTCGTTCCATACTGCCGAACAAAGAGTTGGTAGAGAAAGGCTGCTTCGTTGCTGGCTCGGCCGGAGGTGTAAAAGATGCCTTCATCGGGTGAGTCGGTAGCATTGAGCTCATCGGCAACGATCTGAACGGCTTCGTTCCAACTGATCGGTCGGTAGTGGCTCGCTCCTCGCTCCAGGAGCATAGGCTCGGTCAGACGCCCCGCATCGTTGAGCCAGAAGTCGGACTGCTTCGCTAGCTCTTGGACGGAGTAGTTCGCAAAAAACTCGCGATCAACCCGTTTCTTAGTGGTCTCGGTAGCTACCGCTTTTGCGCCGTTTTCACAGAACTCAAAGCGTGATCGCTCGTCGTCGGGGTCTGGCCATGCACAGCTGGGACAATCGAACCCTCCTTTTTGATTGAGACGGTAAAGTGCTTTCGCGCCTCGGGTTGTGCCGGCTTGTCGGTGGACGTGCTTCAGTGAATTGGTGACTGCTTTTGAACCTACAGCAGTATCCTTCGGTGCACTTCGACGGAGGTTTTCCAGCTCCCTTGGGGGCTCTGGATCAGGCAAAGTGTTTTTGGAGTTCTGGGGCATCTTTACAGAGTTCGGTTCGAAGTTCTGATTCGCTCCGGGTTACTATACACGCTGTAGCAGCCTTCTCGGATAAATCCGATCATGGTCAAGTTGAAGTCATTGGCTAAGGCAACGGCAAGGCTCGACGGGGCACCAACTCCTGCGACAATGGGGATGCGGGCCACCAATGCCTTTTGGATAATTTCGTAGCTCATTCGGCCACTAACGCACACTGCTTGGCCTAATTCTCGAGCACCTCCACTTCGCAACTTGGCACCGATTGCTTTGTCCATGGCATTATGGCGGCCGATATCTTCGCGAGAAACTACGTTTTTGTAATCATCAGAGAAAATCGCAGCAGCGTGAAGTCCTCCTGTCTTATGGAACACTGTCTGCGCCTGATGCATTCTCTTGGGAAGCTGGTGGACCAGCATATAATCAATCTGGCTGAAATTGGTCAGTGCTAACTTCGGGGAGATTCCGAGACGGTTGAGAGAGTTCTTTCCACAGATGCCACAGCTGGAATGAATCGAGAGATTCCGATCAAAGACCTCGTCTGAAACCTGTAGTCCCTCCCGGAGATTTACTATTGCACGAGTGGGTGCCTCGGCATCCGCAGGTTCACTAAACTTGATCGTGTCGATATCATCGGAGGATTGTATGATTCCTTCGCAGAACAGGAACCCAGTGATCATTTCTTCATCGTTGCCGGGAGTTCGCATGGTCAGAGTAAGGACTCTTGATTTCCGATTCAGCTGGCCTGAATTGTAGAAGAGTACGATTTCGATCGGATCCTCTATCGCCAACTCATCTAGCTCCGGCGCCGACATTTCCGTGCCCTGCATACGCTGCTTGATCACCCTAACACTCGTGCGAAGTGGAGTTTCTTTCGTTACTTCAAGAGACATGCAGGTGGTGGCGTATGTAGCGGTTTGAACTGATCCCGATAGGATAGAGTGGGATGGGAAGGATTGGCGACAGAAGAAAAAGAGACAATTTCCGCAAATTGTCTACCATCCTGAGTAGTGTTAACCGGTCGGTCCCTCACTCTCACGTTCTCGAGCACAACAGTTCCACTGTTCTTGCCGTTTTGGAAACGGTAATGATTCGCCTTGGATCGAAAGCCGAAATTTGCCCAGTTGGCCTAGGTTCCACTCTTTAAAGCGACTACGACTGATTGGTAAATACGATCAGTTCGAGCTCTTTGAAGGGCCGGTTTTCTCCGGGAGCATTAGAAACCAGCTCGAGGGTCAAGTCGTGCTCACCTACTTCTAAATCAACCTCGCCGAGCGTCCATTTTCCTCCAATTTGCCGCAAGGGAGATCTGATTTCTGAATCCCCAACCGTCAGTAAAAACTCAGCATTCTCCACAGGTTCCTCGGCCTCAATTGTCACCTTGTATCTCCCCGGAGTTACGACCTCCACGGGAACCGTTTGCGAGTCGCCGGGATTCTTCCAGTTGAGGGAGCCGTGGATGTCTGCCCTCAGCCCCCCAGTCATTCTTACGCCGCCGCCAAAGGGAATTTCCGAGCCACTTAGATTGCGGCCTACTCGTTCGTAACGGTCATATTCCAGATGCCCGATATGGAAGCGCGGATGCTCGAAGCTGGTCGGATAGGCTACGGTTTGTTCGAAGGCGTCCTGAAGTTTCTTCTGCATCGACTTGGCCATTTCCGGGTGCTCCGAAAGTATGTCTTCCCTCTCTCTTGGGTCGTCTTCGAGGTTGTAGAGAAAGAACTCGTTCTTCGCAGTTTTTACGAGTTTGAAGGGACCATTTCGCCAGGCCCCAATCTGGGGCTCGTAAAGAAGGTCGTTTTTATCAACGAGGACGTTGTTTTGCCGCATGTAGCCATTTAGGGAGACTTGCCATCCAGGTCGGTAGAATTCGCGGTTGTCGGGCCAGCGCGTTTGTCGGCCTGCAAGAAAAGGGACTAGGGACCGGCCCGTAACGCCTTCAATTTCTTCCGCTTCCGGGACTCGTGCAATTTGGAGAAGAGTGGGGAAGAGGTCGGTCACGTCAGTGAACGCTTCAATCTGGGAAGGTTGAATCTTCTTGGGCCAACTGATGAAACACGGAACCCGGAGAGCATTCTGCCAAATATGTCCCTTGCTTCCCCTTAAATTTTGTGGGGACCGGAGCTGGATCTCGTCGCGGGACAATTTTCGATTGGTCGCCCGGCTCCGGTGAACCGGACCATTATCACTAATAAACACAACGATCGTATTCTCTCTCAGACCGGAACGGTCCAGATACCCCATGAGTTTACCGATGTTTGCGTCCAAATGCTCGAGCATCGCATTGAGTTCCGCAAAGTATTCGGACTGCCCCCTCGCTTTGTATTTCCGGACCAGCTCCTGTGGCGCTTCGAGTGGAGTGTGGATACTCATGTAACTCAGCATGAGAGAAAACGGTTGGTCCCGGTTTTCCCTCATGAAATCGATTGCTAATTCGGTGAAGGTATCGTCGGCTAACCCGTCCAGTTGCATGGCCTTCCCATTGCGGCTTACAGGCGTGTCCACGTGTTTATAAAGGGATGCCACCCAGGCATCGTCGAAACCACGATTCCATGGCATCCAAGCGGGTGCTCGGCCGGAATGCCATTTGCCGATGAAACCGGTGTGATAACCCGCTGCTTGGAGATAATCAGCGAGCGTGAGCTCATCAAGATGAAGGTAGTCTCGGGAAATATGGACACCCCAAACCCCGACCTGGTAATGGTTTTTACCGGTCAACAGAGAGGCTCGGGTTGTCGCGCAAACAGAGGTGGCGTGAAAGTTATCAAAGCGCATGGACTCACGACCGAGGCGATCGAGATGAGGAGTCTCGACGGCAGTGTTCCCGTGAAGGGAGAGGTCTCCGTAGCCCTGGTCATCGGTAACGATCAACAAGATATTGGGTGGTGGCTGCGCGCTCAGGTCTCCCGCGAGACCGAGGGTTACCAGGCAGACAAGCTGTCTCCACCTCGTCACAGCTCTTTGACCTTGATGTTGCGAAAATGAATAAGTCCCTCGTCGGCTTTGTGCACCTGAAGCGCAAAATATCCTTGAAGGTATTCATCATTCTTAAAATGCGCACAGGGAACGCCATTCACCCAAGTCTTCACCGTATCGCCCTCGGCATGAATCGTAACTCGATTCCAGTCATCGAATTTGACTGCATTTCGGGCCTCTTCGTGAGCCTCAAGCCAGAGGGGGTAGAAAAAACCTCCGATGCCTTGTCCGAAAACACCGCCCGTCCAACCCTTTTTCCGAGCGGCCTCTTCCAATTCAACCTGAGGGCCTTGCACGCCGCCCTTGCCGACTACCCTTGAACGGAATTGGATGCCGGAATTGCCTTGCAGAAGCCACTTAAACTCCACCGTGAATATGAAGTCTCCAAAATCGTCACGGACGGTGCAGAGGTAGGAGTTTCCATTGGGTGGAACATATGTTCCGACGATCACATCCCCCTCGGCTTCATAGATGTTGTCCGCGCCTCGCTGCACCCAGCCGTCAAGGTTCTCGCCGTTGTAGAGGCTAACGAATCCTTCGCTCAGGTCCGGTTCCGGATCGGTGTTGAGCAGCATCTCCGACGGCTCTGGCGTGGCAGGCCGCTCAGAGAGTCTTTCGTAAATTTTCTCAAATTGCGGCGCCAGCTTTGGCGGGGCATCATCAGCGTTGACTACCGACAATGAAGAAAAAACTAACGCGGCAGCGAAGAGGGGGAGGGAATTTTTCATGGTCAACAATTGAAGGAAGTTTAGTTCTTTCTGTATGATTGAATCGAGGCCTCGAACTGGTCTAGCAGCTTCCGGTAGTAGTCCGAGACTTCCGGATACTCTGAGGAGACGTCGTTTGACTCGGAAGGATCTTTCAAGATATCGAAAAGGAGAAACTCGTTCTTACGCAAATGAGCTTTCCACTGCTTGTCGCGAACCGTTGACCACCCCGGCCGGTCGTTCCAAAAATGGGGCTGACCGCGTTCAATTTCCTGACCGGCCCATGAGGGGAGTAGGTTTACTCCATCGATTCCCTCGGGTGCCTCGGTTCGGGCCAAAGCAGCTACGGTTGGGAGAAAATCCACTCCAGTGAACACGGTTTCGCTATTCACTGAACCCGGAGGAATTTTTCCGGGCCATCGCACGAAAAGGGGCGTCCGCACTCCTCCTTCATGAAGGGAAATCTTGCGGTCCCGGTAAGGCCCGGCAGAGCCTACGCAATTGATGAGAGTCGGTCTTTCCTGAATCCGTTCTGCCAGCTGGTCGAGGTTGTCGACGCCTCCGAGTGGCGGTGGTCCGTTATCGCTCGCAAAAATGACGAGGGTGTCCTCATCCAATCCAAGATCGGCGATTGCAGCCATCAGCCGACCGATCTGATTATCGAGCTCGGTGACGTCCGAGCAGTAGGCGCGCATCGCCTCCTGAAGATCTCCTTGTTCCGAGATAAACTCGAGAAACTCCCTCATATAGGGATTCTCAAAATCGTTGATGTCGACCTGCAGGTCTTTGTAGGGCTCGAGCATATCGGGCCGTGGATTGATGTAGGAGTGGGTCGGATAGACCCATAGGTTGATGTAGAAGGGCTGCCCGCTGTCCTTATGCCTTTCCATGTAGTCGATCGTTAGATCCACATAGCGCTGGGTTGTGTTTTCCCGCCAGTGAGGGGCTCTTCGCTCTTCCCGTGTCCATCCTTCCCCGTTGCCGTTGGCGATAAAGTCTTCGTCAACGCCGTACAGATCGGGTGTCGGGTCATCCGCGTTCCTTCCACTCATGTGCCACTTGCCGAAATGCGCAGTCGTGTAGCCTGCTTTTTTGAGAACGCGAAAGAGATTTTCCGCTTCGGTATCCATTTCTTTCGTCTGCTGGAAGTAGCGTGACGGATAGATGCCGCTCATGAGCGAGTAGCGGCTGGGAGCGCACCAGGCCCCGCTCATGTATCCGTGTTCGAAGCGAATACCCTCGTTGGCAAAGCGGTCGAGATTGGGTGACAGAACGTAGGGGTGGCCCGTCACACCAAGATCCCCATAGCCGAGGTCATCGCAGAGAATGAGGATGATGTTCGGGCGCTGTACAGCAAAAGCAAAATGGCCGAGTAGCAGGCTGAAGAGCAGGATGAGGCTTATCTTCATGATTGAGGTCGGGTTTTCTTTGAGGGCTCCGGCATTTCGTCGATTAAACCCCGCATCCGCTCAACAACAGTCGCGTATTCAGGGTTGTAAGCCAGATTGAAGTGTTCACCGGGATCTTGTTCGTGATCGAACAGTGCGTGTCCGCCACCACTCCAGACAATGTAGCGGAATCGCGGGTCACGAACGGAACGATCGGCGTTGCAATACGAGTAGGCAATTTCGTGCCAAGGAGCGTCTGGATTCATGAGTAGAGGGACGAGACTTGTTCCGTCGAGATTCGCCGGTGCCTCCAGGTCGCAAAGCTCAACGAGGGTGGGATAGATGTCGATAAACTCGACGATCCGGTCAGTGCTTCCTCCTTCAAGCGTTTTGCCGGGAGCCGAAATGAGCATGGGTGCGCGACAAGAGCGTTCGAAGAGCAAGGCCTTGTTCCAGTAGTTTTTTTCGCCAACCTGGTATCCGTGATCGCCGATGAAGACGATGACAGTGTTGTCTAACAATCCTTTCTTCTCGAGGTGATCCATGACGAGGCCGAGTTGCTCATCCATGTAGCTGATTCCTGCGTAGAAGGCCCGCATTGCTTCGAGCTTGTCCTGCCGATCCATTTGATCGAAGGCGTCCTTGAAGACGTAGTAGAAAGCATGATCAGGGACCTCACTTGCTCCTTCAGGCGTTTCCGGGAGCTCGAGTGAGTCGAGGGGATACATGTCAAAAAAACGCTGGGGTGCGAAAAAAGGATCGTGCGGCCTCGAGAAACCGATCCCGAGGAAAAAGGGAACTCCATCCTCGGCAATCTCATCGGCTCGGTTGATGGTAGCACGGGCGATTTGCCCGTCTTTGAGGAATTCCTCTCCGTCAACAACCGAGCGCCACTCAAACCATGGAACAGTTTCATCAACAATCAGTCGCCCGGGGCCTTTTGTTCGGCCTTCCTCGCCCTGCTGATAAAAACGCGGTTGGCGGTCCATCGGTAGCAAACCACCGGTGTGCATGTCTGAGATTTGCGTCCACGATTGCGGATCCCGCTGATGAAAAATTTTCCCGGTCGAGACGGTGCGGTAGCCGTTTTCCTTGAAGAGCTGGGGAAGCGTAACGACATCCGGGATTAAATCGCGGATGTGATCGGCATTGTTCAGGTTTCCGCTGGTCCCCGGGTAGAGTCCGGTGAGGAACGAATTTCGACTGGGATTGCAGAGCGGGTATTGCGAATAAGCCCGATTAAACTGCATACTCCGCTCCCTCAGCTGGTCCAAGTTCGGCGTTTTGACGATCGGATGCCCGTAGGACGCGATGTCCACATTCAAGTCATCGACCACGATAAAGAGGACGTTTGGGCGTTCACTGCTATGAGCACTGGTGAGACCAAAAAGCAGTGGGACGAGGCACCAAAGGTTTAGGTTCTTCATGTGTGGAGCCTCCGGAGTTGAATCAGCTCAATTGGTAAATTCGCCAAAGGGACGGTCTTCGAAACGGGCCAGCTCCCGGGAAAGCGCCCGTTTTGCCATCTCCGCAACCTCGGGATTTTGCTGAAAGATGTTATTGGTTTCTTCAGGATCGTCTACGAGGTTGTAGAGCTGGTCGGCATCAAAATAGTTCGGGTTGGCTCTTGAAGCGTGATGCCCCAAATGCCCGTTACGGGTGAGGTAGGGAAGGGGAATAGGCTCGCCATCAAAGCCCTTGAATTCTTCCCCAGAGTCGATCCGCTTTTGCAGCTCCGGCGGGTAGCGAATAGCAATGTATTTCCATTCTTTTGATTTGATCGCCCTTGAATGGCCGAGTTCGCCAAAGAGGACCTGGCGGATCGGTTGCTGGTCTCCAAAAAGAACACTTTTGAAGCTCAGGCCATCGATCTTGTAGTCAGCAGGTTTTTCGATTCCGGCTAGATCCATCAACGTTGGGGCCAAGTCTATGTTGGCCACGATACCATCGTATTCCAGTCCCGGTTCGATGGTGCCTTTCCACAAGAGGAGCATCGGAACTCGCATCCCGTATTCATGCAGCGTCGCTTTTCCGTGACGGTAGGAACCGTGGTCCGGAACAAAAATGATCAGCGTATCCTCGGAGAGACCAAGCTCGTCAATTTTATCAATGATTGCACCGACGCCATCGTCGAGCCAGAGGGCGTAAGCGTCGCGATCCTTGAAGCCAGCCTCGCGATTGCGCCGCAAAACGTCCTCCCTTGGGGGTAAGACATCAAATCCTTCCTCAACGAATCCCTCGCCGGTCATCCGTGGGTCGGCGTTGAGGGAATATTTGTTGTTCCAGGGAAGCGGCCCGTGATGAAGGGTTGTTGAGAAGTAGAGGAAAAAAGGCTCGTCTTTATATTTTTCGAAAAAATCGAAAGCCTTATCAACGGTCCAGTCGAGGTTATGGACGTTCAACTCCTCGTTCCAGAGCTCCCGCAGGTTCGCTCCATAGAATCCGTCCACAAAATCAAATCCGTATTTCTTCATCTCCTCACACCACTTTTCGTGGTTCCGACGCATCCTCGCGTTCACTTCGAGATCGCGAGGATCGGCATCCATACCCGCACGCTCCATCGCCGTTGCACGGGGCCCCATCCAGTCGTGACGAATCAAGTGCGATTTCCCCACGAATCCCGTGACGTAGCCGTTCGCCTGAAGCACTTTCGGAAGATTCCATTGATCCAACTCAAGTTCACCAATGTTCTCGACCTGAGTCTGGTCGCCGTAGGGGTGCTCTTTCATGAAGTGTTCCCCTTCGCAGCGTCCAGCAAAACGACCAGTGAGAAAACTGTAGCGGGAGGGTGAGCAAACCGTCGAAGTGACATTGAAATCACTGAGGAAAAGTCCTTCCGCGGCCATTTGGTCGATCCGGGGAGTGTGCACCTGTCCTCCCATAAAGCCGAGCGAGTCCCAGCTCTGATCATCGGTGATGATGAAGACAATGTTTGGCTTCGACGGTGAGCCTTGGCCGTGCAATCCTTGGAGGCAAACGGAAAGCAGTGCGCAGGTGCAGGCAAAAATCAATGGAAGAGTTGATCGTGATCGGTGCATGTTAAAGGGAGTGTCCTGATAGAGATAAAATTCCTTACTTCTCCTTTTTGACCCAGGTGAAGGTTTCGCCGTTGGTCACCATTCGGTAGTCGTTCAGTTGGTAGGCGGGCGGAGCAAATGTTTGGGGAGCAGAATCCGCCAGTTTGGTCTTTACCTCATCATACTCCGGATTGCCGGCGAGGTTGTTCCACTCGTTCGGATCGTTCTGCAAATCGTAAAGCTCCTCGGTACCGTTGGCGTAGCGGATGTAGCGCCAGTCCTGATTGATGATGGCGTACTCTTCAGGCTCCAAGCCGGGAAGCAGAACATCACGATCCCGGGCAGTGGAAGGATCGGCCAATACTCCGGCGAGAGAGGTTCCGTCCAACTCCGGGTCTACCGGAATTCCGGCAAGATCCATGAGAGTCGGGTAGAGATCAATCAGGCTGACAGTCGTATCAACACTTTGGTTACGGGCAATCCCGGGTCCGGCCCAAAGAAGAGGAACGTTGGATGTGCGTTCCCACAGGTTGTGCTTTCCCCAATCGAACTTCTGTCCGTGATGGTAGCCATGGTCGCTCCAGAGGACCAGGATGGTATCGCCGCGATACGGGCTCTTTGCCAGTGTGTCCAGGACGCGGCCGAGCATCGCATCGGCATAGGAGACGCTGGCGAGATATCCGTGAATCGCATCTTTTACCGCATCAATACTTTCAAGGTGTTTGTGGATTCGACCCCGGGCGGTCTTCGCCTTTCGAACGTGTTCCGGTAAGTCGTCCAGATCTGTTTCCAGGTAGTCCGGGGGCACCAGCGAATCGCGATCATAAAGGTCGAAGTACTTTTGCGGAACGTAGTTTGGGAAGTGCGGCGCGTAGATTCCGACCGCGAGAAAGAAGGGCTCTTGCTGAGGTTCCATGAGCTTCTGGCAGACCCAGTTGATGCGCTTCGTATCGGCCATTTCTTCTTCGTGCTCGTTGAGGACGGGGCCCCATTCAAGAAACCAGGGTGCTTTGGTGGGACGGTCGCTTTGGTTGTATACACTGTTCGGATACGGTTGTGGTAGAAAGGGTGTATCGAGCGACCAGTCTTTGAGGGGCCAGCCCTCCAGCTTGGCCGACTCATCGCGGTGGAAATATTCATCCCACCCACGGAAGTCGATCTGACCGAAGGTGTGGTGAAAGAGTTTTCCGCCACCCATTGTTTTGTAACCTGCCTCCTGTAGGGCGACCTGGAGTGGCTTGATTTCGGGGTCGGCAACGAAGTAGATCTGCCCGCGGTAGCAACCCGTAGTACTCACGTGGCGTCCCGAGAAAATTGCCGTCCGTGAAGGCGCGCAGTAGGTGCCGGCAGTGTGTGCGTTTTGGAATGTAACCCCGGCTCTTGCCAGTCGATCCATATTCGGAGTGATCGCCTGAGAGTAGCCCATCGGCGAGATCCAATCGCTCAGATCGTCCGTCGCAAAGAAAATGATGTTCGGCTGCTCTTTTCCGAGAAGTTGATTCGAAAAAAGGACCGGAAAGAAGCAGACGATCCAGCTGACCCTGATCGGTATTCTCTTCATGGAAGAAACGTTTTTGTGTTGGTTGAAGAATGAGTGGGCCGTAGGCCGGAATATCTTCCCGGATTTTGCCGTGTCAGAGCTTTCCAAGTTTTGATTGCCTGTTGGCAATTCATTGTGACAAAACGTTTCATCATGATTTTTTTAACCAAGGTAGAAAATCGGAAAGGCTATGGAGAGGGCGTTAAGTCTGGAGAGGGGATTATTCAGGAAAGGCTTTATCGAATACGTAAACAACGCATCTATGACCTTTCAAGTGGACCTCATCGAATAACCGAAGGCATTTCCAAGATACAAGTGCAAAACTCCGCCGCTGTTTTTAGAAAAATCATTAACTTTGGGTTTTATTGAAATAAGGTCTGCGTTCACGCATCCAAATAGTTGTAAACAAGTCTGTTTCTCTTCACTCCTACTGACCCCTAAACCTATGTATCGTAATTCGATTCTCTTGTTCGCGTCTGCTTTAGTCCTTTCTGCGGCTTCCCATCTGCAAGCGTCCCGACCAAATATCATCATCTACATGGCGGATGATCTCGGATGGGGCAGCACAGGGCCTTACGGAGCAAATCCGGAGCTGATTGAGACTCCTTTTATCGACGTTTTGGCTGAGAAAGGAGTGACTTTCGACAATGCGTCGACGACAGCATCGGTCTGCTCGCCAACCCGCTATGCGATGCTTACGGGGCAGTATTCGTGGAGAACCCGGCTAAAATCTGGTGTCGTTAATTCGTTTGATCCTTTGCTGATTGATCCGGCAACTCCGACTATCGGAAGCTGGTTGCAGGAACTTGGCTACCAAACCGCTCAAGTGGGCAAATGGCACCTCGGTTACCATGCGGAGCGCTTCAAAAACCTCCTCGGCGAAATTCGGCCTGGGCCGAACGACGTGGGCTTCGATTATCACTTCGGAGTTCCAAACAACATGGACGATTTACACAAAGTCTACATTGAAAACCGGGGTGTTTATGGTCTCCGCTCTGATCGTATCTCACCCTATGGAAAAAGTTTCTACGGGACACAATATTTTGGCTACGACGCTCCCCAACGAGATGAACCAGAAGTCATGGCAGAGACCACCCAGAGGGCGATCGACTGGATCAATCAGGTGGATTTAGACACGCCGTTCTTCCTATATTTCGCAGCGGTAAGTGTGCACCACCCGGTCATGCCTTCCGCAAAAAACTTCGGGGGAAGTGCAGCCGGCACCTACGGTGATTTTATCCACGACATAGATGACTCCGTTGGCGCTTTGATGGCAGCTGTTGAGGCTCGGGGACAACTCGACAACACGGTGTTCATTTTCACCAGCGACAACGGGGGCGATATCCCCGGCGACAAGAATCACAAACGTCCTGAGGTGCAGGCCCTCGAGGCCGGGCTGGATATCAACGGTGATTGGCGGGGCGATAAGCACGTCATCTACGAAGGTGGTCTGCGGGTGCCGATGATTGTGGCCTACCCAAGAGTGGTCGAAGGTGGAGTCCGCAGTGAGGCAAAAGTGAGCACCGCAGATTTATTCGCGACGATTGCAGAGATCAACGGGGTTCGGGATTTACCGCTGGAAACGGCGCCCGATAGTTTTTCGTTCGCCCAGTCACTTCTCCACCCGGAAAAGGCTTCAACGCGTCCGCATCTGGTAATGCGTGATGCGCTCGGGCGCCAAGCGCTAAGGTTTGGTCCATGGAAGCTGATCGATGATCAGGTGCCGGGGAGGGACGCGAAAAGGATTGAGCTCTACAACTTGGAAACCGACCCCGGTGAGAAGGACGATGTAAGTAAGCAATACCCCGAGGTAGTTGCCGAGGGTCAGAAATTGCTACAGGCGATCCGCGACACTCCCGCCAGTCGGTCCATCGGCAAGACGCTTTAGACCCGATTGATCCCTATGGGATTTTCCCTTCTTAAGCCTGTTGCACTGTCACTCTGGCTGGCTTCAGGACTCGGCGCATCTGCCGAACCGCCGAATATCGTTCTGATCATGACGGATGATCAGGGCTGGGGTCAGACGGGATACTATGATCACCCGGTTTTGGAGACACCGAACTTGGATGCGATGGCCGCAAATGGATTACGGTTTGATCGTTTCTATGCAGGTGCACCCGTTTGCTCGCCGACCCGTGCGAGTGTTCTCACCGGACGGCACAGTGATCGCAGTGGCGTTCCCGGCCACGGCCACGCGTTGCGCTTGCAGGAAAAGACTCTTGCAGCGGCGCTTCGCAATGCTGGGTACGCGACCGGCCATTTTGGGAAATGGCATCTCAACGGCCTTCGTGGTCCGGGGGTGCCTCTATTTGCCGATGACAAGCATAGTCCGGGAGTCTTTGGTTTTGAAGAATGGTTGACCGTTAGCAATTATTTTGACGTCGATCCGCTTTTGAGCCGAAACGGAGAGTTTGCCTCCTTCGAAGGAGATAGCTCGGAAGTGATCGTTGACGAGGCTCTGAAGTTTGTTGCTCGCGCGACAGAGGCTGGGAAACCGTTTTTTGCGGTGATTTGGGATGGGTCTCCGCACAGTCCGTTCGTTGCCAGCGAAGAAGATCAGCAGGCGTTCGCCGGGCTCGATCAAAAAAGTCGCGAGCACTACGGTGAGCTGGTTGCTTTTGATCGCAGCGTTGGCGTTTTACGAGCTGGGTTGCGGGAGCTTGGAGTGGCAGACGATACGCTTATCTGGTTTTGCAGTGATAATGGCGGACTGAATGGAATCACGCCCGAAACAACCGGCGGCCTTCGAGGTCACAAAGGCAGCCTCTGGGAGGGTGGTCTACGAGTCCCCTGCATAGTTGAATGGCCAGCGGGGATTCGCCCCCGGATCACCGAATATCCTGCGTCTACGATGGATATTTTTCCGACCATCGCTGAACTATGTGGTCTGCCAGATGAGGTCTTTGTCCAACCGATCGACGGCATCAGTCTTCAGCCTCTTTTTCAGGGTGAAGCGAGGCCGAGGGAGAAACCCATTGCCTTTCGCTTTGGCAGCCAGGCGGCGTTGATTGATAACAACTTTAAACTGATCCGAGCAAAGGACCGGACGAAGGAAGAATCCTCCAAAAATCGCAGAGAGGAATTCCTGCTTTTCGATTTAGCAGATGACTCGTCTGAACAAGCTAATGTGGCGGAGAAGTACCCAGAGCGCTACCAGTCCATGCTGGAGACCTATCGTCAGTGGGAAGCTTCCGTCGAAGAAAGCGTCGCAGGGAGAGACTATCCGGAGGGTATGGTGTTGCCGCTGGATTCCTATGCTGTTCGACATTTCTGGAGCGAGGACGATCGCTACGAGCCTTACTTTGAAGAACTTGAAAAACGCCCCGAATATCGGAACTGGCTCAGGAGAGCCCGGAGAAACTAAGCACTCGGGGTAACCGGGTGCAATTAGAGCCACAGGGTAATGTGGAAATCACACCACTCCAACGGCGCGGACTGAAGTCCGCGCTCCTCAAGACCACAACTATGGAGCGCGGACTTCAGTCCGCATCGGTGCCATTAGCCCGAAACCCCCACTTTTAATCAAGCTCGGTGTAATCAGAACGACCCAGTCTTGATTTTTCCTCGAAGGGGGGCTTCCTAGATTTACGGATGCGCCGCCCTGAATGGTTGAAACCGTTCCCTCCTGAAGAGCACCTCCAAGGAGCGGATCATACCATCTTACAGAGAAATCGCCACTGGTTTCAGATAGGTCCAAATCGGTTGTCCCTCCTCGTTGGAGATAAACCACGTAGGGTCCGCCATCCTGAGAAAGACACCAACTCTCGGGATTCGAACTCAGGTCGGTGTTGCTTAGATCCTGGAAAGGGATCTGATTGTCGTAGAAAAACTCGAGTTGGTAGCGGCAGAAGTCCCAGAAACCGTCGCGGCTCCTGAAGTCCTGGGCCGTCAGGTCGGAGTGCTCAAATCGATAGCCGAAGTAGTATTCGCTACCGGCGCCGCCGGCCATCACGGTTCCCCAAAGAGCAAATTTTCGAGCCATATTCCAGCTGTTGCCCGGATCGCTGGCTGGACGCAGCGCCTCTTTTGCATCGCCGGGTTCGTCTGTTGCCACGACCCACGGTTTTCCAGCGGCTGCCGACCTTTCCACCCATTCTTTCACGTCGGGGAAAATGTCCTTAAAGTGGATTTTGCCACCCTGAAGCGAGGCTCCGGTGAGGGCGGATTGGTCGCCAAGGAGCGACGGATAGACTTTCTCTTTCTGGTTCGGGTAGGTGTGGATTACAATGCTGTGATCGTAGGGGTCCGTATCGGAGATATACTGGGCAAAGGCTCGTTGTTGTTCGACGGAGTTGGTGTTTTCTTCACCGAGATTCCAATTCAGGGCGAGGTGATGAGCATAGCGCGCAATCAACTCCCGGTAGTAAAGCTTCCGGGTTCGCCCGAGTTCGCCGCCGTCCATTCGGTCGTCGTTCTCCGTTTCTTGCGTCTTGAAGTGCAGATACATTCCTTTCTTGTCCGCGTATTCAAAAATGCGCTCCCATTGATCCAGTTTTGAGACATCGAATCGATCATGATAGACGCCCTTTTCGTCATTGGCCCAGCGGGTGTTGTCTTCGAGGCTTTCGTAGTCGGCGACGCTTCCGATCAAACGGTGGGGAAAGACATTGTCGTCATCGCCATCGAGGCTGAAGGTGAGAAACGAGAAGACATTCATTCCGGTGTCGCTGAGATAGCGAATCGCCCCAAGAAGCTCGGTGCCGTTTCCTTTTTTCCAAGTGTAGGCGGCTGCGTCTTCGATATCGAAGTCCGCTGCGTGCGGGCTCCAACTCTTGCGAAGATTGGGGCTACCGTTTGGGTCATTCGGCGTATCGTCGAAGTCGTCGTAGGCAAGGAGGTTTTCGGGAGCATCGGCACCTGCCTTGAGGAAATACTCGCCTGTCTCCGCAAACTGAAGATGGTGTTTTCCGACATATTCCAAGCGGCCTTTGCCACGCAGATCCCGGCCGGTTTTATCGCTCGCATCGACTTCGAATTCCCCACTATCTCCGTCAAAAAAGTTAGCGCTTGACCCGGCTCCTGGATCGTTGGAGAGAGCGACATCCGGACCCTGGCGGAAGGACGCCTCGTACGTCCATTCTCCGATCTCGTCCGGCGCGAAATGGGCCCGCCAGACGTTGCCAGAGTCGGCACTGGTATTGGCCGCATTTCCATCTGCAGCATAGTACCCGGGAACAATGTAGGTCGTTCCGCCGGGGTGAGTGAAGGTTACATCGAGCCGGTAGTCGGCGAGAGGATTCACTTCTGCAATTTCGCTGGTTTCCGGGCCAATCCAATCGAGAGTGATTTTATGCCATTTTTTCAGCTCGCCACTGATCCGGGCTTGGGTGCCAACCGGCGGCTCATACCCGTCCGGATCCGGAAGTAGATCAACGTCAATGGCAGTGCCTCCATTTTGCTTGTTTTTAGAAAGTTCTTGTGTCCGATTTGTGGGGCTTCCGGGTGAGTCTGGTTCCGGAATGACCTGAATCGACAGTTCGACGATCTGATCCGGAGCTACGGTTGAAGCTGTTGCAGCCGGCGAGAGCTCAAGCTTTGTCCAGCGGCCTCTCGCAAAGGCGGTGCCATCACCCTCTGGTATTTTTCCGTTGGTGACTGCATTCGATTCAACCGAAAGGATCGCACCAGTGGGAATCCGGACACTTCGGAACTGATGTTCTTGCGGAGCATAGTCGACGTCAGTCATCGCATTGGTCGCTTCCCCGATCACCTCTCCATTGACGAGGAGGCGGTAGGAGCACTCTCCGTCGAGCTCGCGCAAGGCGGTTAGGGTTAGGTCGTAGGTGCCCGGCGTGCCGTCGAATGGTATTGACGCCCGGGCAAACCGATCCCGGTTTGAGACGACACCTGCATCGATTGCAAAAGCTCTCCGCTTCCTGTCTTTATAGTAGTCGACCTCTCCATCGGATTCCGCCGCGAGGAAGCGGTCGAAATCCCTCATCGCAGAGTAGCTGTGTGAATCAAAAACGAGAAGCTCGGACTCGGGAAGCTGTGGATCATGAGCGACCTCCGGGTCGACGCTTTCATGTCGAAACAAGATCCGATTGATCCTGAATTCCTTGGATCGGCCGTGAATTGTGAGGGTGTAGTCTTCGCCAGCTTTGAAGTCGTAGATCGCGACTCGCTTGTTGCGATGTTTTCCCAAGTCCAAGCGATGGCCCCACGCCCACTCATAGGCATCCGGATCGCCTCCGAAGAACTTGTAGTCGCTCTGTAAATACTTGAGCCTCGCGTCATCCTTGTGTTTGTCGCCGGCATTCGGGCCGGAGTCGTAGTCACCGTCGACCCGGACGTAGCGGTCGTTGGCAACGTCGGTGCGGGTTTCCCCGTCGATGACAAAGGTTTCTTTCGCGCAGTGGAGGACGAGATAGTAGAGCCTCGGCTTGTTGATACGGAACCTGTATTCGAGAGGTGAATTTTTCTCGCCTCCCAATTCACGGTTTCCGGTGAAGCGCAGAAAGCCTTCACCTGTCGTGCCTTCCAGGCCCTCGTTTTCAAGGACCCAGAGGCCGTAATCAGACGGTGTGTTTTCCATCTCGATGACGACAAGGCCGCCCGATTCGTTGTGAATCTGTGTTCCCTCCAAGACGGAGGCGAGGCCGGTTAAAAAAAGCAGCAAAAAGCCGTGGATAAAGAAGCGGGGACGCGTCCCAACGGAGGATTTAGGGAATTTCATAGGGGGTTCTTTCGGGGAGGAGTGAACAGGACAATGATCGGCTAGTTTTGAATCAAGACGGTTGAGGTTTTGGTTTCGAGCTATTCTCCGTCGATAATGCGGAGGACGATTTCCTTGGTTTCTTTAGCGTCATTGGGATCGTAGGCGGTAAGCGACTAGCTTTGAGCGCGCCCAGAGTCATCGTCCGCTTCGAAATCCGCTGCGATGTAAATTCGCTCTCCTCCAAAAAGAGGAGCAAGGCTGGCGATACACAGTGGGACAGGGAAACCCGGGTGGGAAATTAGTGGCTAAGAGTAGGAAAATTATGTGAATCGAAATGACCTTCGGTGGTTGGATTGGTGTGGTGGTTCCGAAAAGATTGCTCAATTGAGTCGAGAATGTGCAGGATGATAAAACGTTTTTGCTATTGCAATCAGTGTTTTCGAGATCTACGGTTTGAGCTAATCACTGAAACCCTGAAATCTGTTAAAGCCATGAATGTATTTTCCCCAGGATTCCTTTCAGTTTTGGTTGGAACGGCGGCGTTTGGGCTCTCGGCCCACTCGCAGTTCACGTTCGACATGACAACTGGAGGCTCAGGTTTGACGGCCAATGCGACGTTCCAGTTCGACGTCGTCGCGGATACGGTTGTTCAGACAGCGATTAACCCAGACGATACGAACAGCCTGTCAATAAGCGGCTCTGGAGGGAGTTTTGGTGCTATCAGCTCTACTGGGACTTTTGAAATGACTATCGTTGGGCTTGGCGACAATGATACTGCGTTTAATCCTGTTGATTGGAGTGGCGGAAGCACTGGAAATTTCATTGAGACAAACAATGCTAACGGCTGGGGTTTGAACGACGGAGGTGGTGGTTTGAGTATTGGGGCCGGAGAGGCAATCATCTTCGAATTTGACACCACGAACTTAAATTTGGTGGACGGAGAATTTCTAGCGATTGTGAACACAAGGGTGAGGGACACCAGTGCCAACCTCAACTTGCAGTATCGTAACGTCGCTGGAACTCCCACGACCCCCATCCAAATAATTGACGGGAGTGAATTCGCGCCGGGAAGCAGCGTTATATGGCCTTTGAACAACAGAGAGGTCCTTGACGGGGACCAATTTGCTTTCTGGGCGGAGGGTTCCGGTACGAAAAGTTTGAAGGATTGGCAGTTCGTCATCGTGCCTGAACCGTCTGCTTACGCGAGTTTGATCGGCTTAGGCGCCTTTACGTTGGTGCTTCTTCGCCGCCGCCGGTAGGGCTCGGTCGGGCACAACGAGTTGGGCCGCGGAGCCCTTTATCGTCACCACCCACAGGATAGAAGGTCCCAACATGAAGCTCAGGGCGGCCCCGGTCTATTGGGTAGGGAGGTTTGCTTAAATCAGAAACCAGAATTTTTTGGCTTTTCGAACTTCCGACAAGTGAGTCGATAGTAGCGCTAAATTTTTGTGGAACCCCCTGAAGACTCTCGTTTTTCCATGGAAGGCAACGGTTTTGGAAAGAGGAAGGACCCAAACCGAAGCAAACGTTAATCCTCTAAGAAATCTCTTTTTCTGAGGTTCGGAAGAATCCGTAGGGCGAAACCTACGATAGATGCTTTCTCCAGTAAGCACCCCGCTTCTGCATATCGTGCCTGAAAGCGGTGCTGTGATCGACTCTGCGGGTTCCCCCTTTTCTCTGCCTGCCGAGAATTCTCCGTCGGGGCTCGATGTGTAAAATATTATTTAGGCCCGCCCGCCGCAAGTCCGGAGGTGATTAGGTTTGTCTCTTGTGGGGAATGATCGTAGCAAAGGAGGGCCTCTTGCAAAAACGACTGTTGCGGACGACCCCCATCGTATGAAGCCCCTCCCAATCCTTTTTTTCTTCATATTTCAGACCGTTTCCCTCAACGCTGAGTCATATTCTTCGTTGGTGTTCCCCGGGGAGGACGGACGATTGGTCTACGCCGGTTATGCAAACGAGGGGCAGACGAGCACCGGCAATCGAATGATTGATTTTTCCCATGCGGGTTACCGAGGGGGCGGGGTGCCGATTCCATGGGTGCCGGTAGCGGTTTCGCTGGATCCGGATTCAAATGGTGGAGACGACTGGGCGCGGATCCAGGACGCAATTGATACAGTTGCGGCCATGCCTCTTTCGGCAGAGGGCTTTCGCGGAGCGGTCCTTCTGCGAGCCGGCAACTACTCTGTCTCAAAGACCCTTCGGATCACCACCGGGGGAATTGTGATCCGGGGTGAGGGGCAGGGGACATCAGGAACCGTCATCGAATTTACCGCTACGGTTCGGGACAACCTTTTCGAGTTCGAGGGATCTGGTGGCTGGAGCAGGATCGGGGGCACCTCGACAGCGATCACTGATGCCCTCGTGCCGAGTGGTGCCCATTCCTTCAATGTGGCTTCGACTTCAGGGCTCTCGGTTGGCGATCGAGTGATGGTTCACCGGACGCCGAATCAGGCTTGGATCGAGTTGCTCGATATGGCCCAGTGGGGCTGGACGGACCGGGCATACCGCGCGACCAGCCCCCGGGTGGTTACGGCAATCGATGGAAATGAAATCACTCTCAATGCTCCGGTAGTGCAGGCGATTGAGTCACAGTATGGAGGCGGCGAGATCTATCGCTACCAGTTCGACGGTGCTTTGCAAAATGTGGGGATCGAACGGGTGCGGTTGGAATCTTCCTTTACAAACGATACGGACGAAAAACACGGTTGGGATGCGATCCGCTTCTCGCGGGTTGAAAATGGCTGGGCGCGGCAGGTTACGGCTCGATATTTTGGACGAAGCTGCGTCGACATCGGCAACCATAGCCTCTATATCACTGTTGAGGATTGTGCGCAGCTTGACCCGAAGTCGATCCTCACCGGTGGTCGACGCTACTCATTCACGATCGACGACTCCTCTTTTATTCTGGTGCATCGCTGCTACACGCGGGGTGGTCGGCACGATTATGTAACCAATTCAAAAACACCGGGTCCGATCGCCTTTGTGGATTGTTTGGCGGAGAACACGTTCTCCGATATTGGACCACACCACCGCTACTCGGAGGGCATCCTTTTTGACAACGTCAAGGGAGAGGAAATCAACGTGCAAAACCGCGGAGGCTCGGGGAGTGGGCATGGTTGGGCCGGTGCGCAAACCGTCTTTTGGAATTGCGTGTCGGACAGCTTTATCTGCGACGCACCGAAAGGAGCCATGAACTTCGCGATCGGATGCGTTGGTTCACGCTCTCAGGGCATCTGGGTCCCCGGAGAGCCGTTTGGTTTCTGGGAGTCGCGCCAGGTTCACGTGACTCCGCGGAGTCTCTATTACAAACAGCTGGAGGATCGTTTGGGTTCGGAAGCAGTCGTGCTGGTGACCACGCCAGCCCAGCGCGAAGGCACAATCTGGGATGCTCTCTCAGACTGGGGTGGAGAAGGCGATCCGCTTTGAGCCCGTAGCGCTGATCGCTTGGCCGCCCTTGACGTCTGGGTTTTTTGCGGAGGCAAGATTACTTCTTGCCGTCAAGCAGTGCCTAAAGAGCTTTCTAGGTAAAGTCTTTTGATTGGGCAAAAGGTCGTGCTTGGGAAATTCCCCGAATCCGCCTAGGATATCCGCTTTTTCCTTCGGGTGAGGACCAGAACTGCGGCTCCTATACCTGCGATCATCCCAAAGCTAGATGGCTCTGGAATGATGTCGAGGGTGTAGCTTCCAATTCGACCCGCTCCACTCGCCACGTAGAGAGCGATCGTATCTCCGTCCTCGATCACAATACTCTGTCCCGCCACAGTGCTGCCGCTTGCAGACGCACTAGAGGCTCCGTCTTCCCAGAGCTGCAGACCATTTATGCCTGACGAATATCCGGTTACAACTACTTGTGCTCCGGCTGTGAGGTCGGTAAAGTTGAAGGTGAGCAGTAAAGCGTCACCTGCTCCTGCATTGTTACCGTTGCTACCTCCCGCAATTCCAAGTCCGCTGCTGTTGGTCCGAAGTGAATTCCCTCCTGAGTCTGTTCCGCTCGCGAAATCATTGGGGTCGAAACTCAAACGCCCATCGTAAACGATTTCGATGAACCCGGTTGAAGGCGTAGAAAAAAGATCGGACGACAAAGCACCCCATGACAAGACCGGGTCGGTCGCTAAAGTGACGCTCCCCGAGAGGTTTGAGAGGGTGTGCGATACCCCCGAGCCAGCGTTATCTTGCGAACCTTGGATCCAACTGATCGTGACTTGAGAGTAGGAGACGGACGCAAGAAAGAGGGGTAAAACTACCTTGAGGAAAATTCTGGAATTTGCCATTACAAGAAGGCTGCAATGAAGAGGTCTGGTCGTCAAGAAAAAACGATTAACCATGGACGTTACAAGTAATTGATATCCGATTATTGGCGAGGCATGCAGTCATTGATAGGATATCACCCGCCAGAGAGTTTTCGGTTTATGAAATCTCTAGAGCGAGCGTTCGATACGGACGAGATCCACCGATGCGGGGTTATCCAGTGGAGTAATCAGCTCGATCTCTAAGGATGCGGGACCCATTTCGAGCTGAACCGGCTCAGAGGACGTTAGATTCTTCGACGGAGTTTCCCCAAAGACAGTCAGTTCGACAGTTTGACCAGAAATTTGGACCTGCATTCGGGTTGGGCTGCTCACCGGCTTGGCAAACTCGACTTCGATTGTGTAGTTTCCGGGAGTCTGTATATCCAAATCAAAAAGGGCTGCGTCTCCCGGATTTCTCCAATTGTTCAGGGTGTGGTTGGCGTTTCTCAGGCCACCTCGCGAACCGGCGAGGCAGTAGGCGGGAATTCTGGAAATTACGTTCCCTTCATGTCCAACGAGCAAAAGAGGCCGGGTGAAGGAACCCGGTTCGGAGATAATTTCGCCAAACCATGCGTCTGCCATGTCTCGCAACGCCTCAGCTGTTTCCGGTTGTTCGGAGGCGAGGTTGTTCTGTTCGCGGATATCGTCCGGAAAGGCGAAAAGCTCGGCACTGTCGCCCTGTTTGAGAAACTTGAAGTCATCTGACATGACGGTCAGCAATTGGAGATCAGCCGGAAGCTCGGACTTCTCCAAGCGCGCCTGCTGTCTGCTCATACCTTTCGGGAGCCGCGGATAACTGGAGGAGAAAAACAGCGTCCGATCAGGCCATTCTGTTTCGGAGTTTTCGAGAAGGCCAGCGAAACTCTGCCCATCAAGGTCATAGGGAATCTCGGCACCAGCCAGTTCCGCAAAGGTCGGCAGAAGATCCTCAACGGAAAGAAGACGGCTGTCCGCAACCGCAGGGAGGCGGTCGCCCCAGCGAATAAAGAGAGGAGAGCGAATACCGTTTTCGTAGGGTGACGACTTGTGTCCCCGAAGTTCGAGCGGGGCAACGCGTTGCTCCCACTCTTCAATTGTGACCGGCTGACCCTTCACGTTCCGGGCGGGTCCGTTGTCACTGATAAAGAGAACAAGAGTGGAGTCTCGAAGACCTGATTGGTCGACTGCCTCGAGAAGCCTTCCGATCTGGAAATCCAGGTGGGTGATCATACCAAACAAAGTGGATGCATGCTCCGAAAAGCCAGCGGAAGTGTAGGGCTCGATGTAGTCCTCGGGAGCCGTCCACGGCCCGTGTGGAGAAAGATACGAAACGTAGGCAAAGAACGGTTTCGGCGAGTCCTTTCGCATGAAGTCGATCGCGAAATCGGTGAGGACTGCCGGTGTCCATCCATCGGTTTGGACTGGCTCGCCATTCAACCGGCCCTCGTTGTCCTGATACTCATAGAGGTCAGCCATAAAGGCCTCTTCGAATCCACGGTCCCAAGGGAAGTAGCCGTCCGTCTTTCCGCTGTGCCATTTGCCCCACATGCCGGTTCGGTAGCCAGCGTCGCGCATGATTTCGGCGACGGTGGTCTCCTCAAGATTCATGAAGTCAGTTCCCGCATGAACACCGTAGACACCAACCCGCCAGAAGTGCTTGCCGGACAGAAGAGAGGCACGCGTCGGTGCACAGAGAGGGTGGACGTAGAAGCGGTCGAAGCGCATCGACTCTTCGCCCAGACGATCGAGGCTTGGTGTTTGAATTACGGTGTTCCCGTGGATGCCGAGGTCACTGTAGCCGAGATCATCCACCTGAATGAGTAGAATGTTGGGGCGCTCTCCCGAAAAAGCGGATGACAAACCCCCAATCAGACCCAGCAAAATTGCGCTGACTTGCCCGACCTTTGTCGTTCGGTTGTTGCTCTTCATAAAACTGGATCTTTCTTCGGCTCGCCGTCCTCTGTATCGAAAACAATCCGCCGATAGTCGTAAAGCGAAGCGATCGGATTGAGGTCGCGCACTTCCAAAATGAGATGAATTTGGGTACCGCCGGCTTCGAGTGGAAGACTTACCGTTGCCACTTGTTCAGAGACGCCTTCAATCGAAATAATTCCGGGGAAGTCTCCCGCCTCCCGGTATTGCCACCAAAGGAATTCGAGATTGTCGACCGCTGGGTGGTCGATGGGCGTTTCAGCTGCCGAGAGAGGGAAAGAAGAGGCGGCGAGCAGAAGAAAAGCCTCTGCAAGACGATGCTTCGGGTGCATGTTCATTTCGAGGTTTCTGTTTGGAGAGCTCAAGCTTGAGCGGAAGTCTTCGGCAACAGCTCACCGTATTGAAAGTGATGTTCTTCCAGCACCGCGCCGGATTGGTCGATCAGGCGGAAAGTGACACCGGGTTCGGCGGTGTCCGTCTCAAAAGTGAACTCTCCGAAAGCAACGAAATCCCTTCCGTCGTAGCCGAAAATCTGCTCGGGGCAGTTTTTGACAATTCCTTTCGGGCCTGGAACACCACCAAGGGTGGCAGGCTCGAATTCAAAAAACTGAAATCCGCTCGGACGAGGAATGCGGAAGGCCCGCGCACCATGTCGATCGCCGCTGACGAGGAGAACGCCGCCAATTCCCTCCTGCTCGATTAGGTTGAAGAGTTCCTCCCGTCCTTCCCGGTCCCAAGTGCCCCAAGAGTCCTTTGCCTGGCTCACGTAGTCGCTCCACATCGTCCCGCTGCTGATGATTTTGAAAGGTGCGGTGGAGTTCTGCAGCGTCGTTTTCAGCCAAGCCATTTGCTCGCTGCCGAGAAAGCAGCCGTATTCGTTTCGGCGGTAGTTCTCGCGGCAAGAACGGGTATCCAGCATAATAATTTCGACCGGGCCGACGCGTTGGTTAAAGTAAATTCCAGCGCGGCTCTCATCCGGTTGAGGATTATTCCAGTTTTCCTTCCAGACCTCGCGCAAGGCCGTCCGGTCGGAGGGACGAAAGCGATTCGGAACGCCACTTAGGTCATTGTTGAAATAGTCGTGATCGTCCCATGAGGCATAGATCGGAACATTTGCAGCCAGCTCGCTCCAAGCGGTCGAGACGTCTCGCAAGAGGTAGTCGGCACGGTGCATGTTTACCTTCTCTTCCCGGTCATCGGCTGCGATATCTCCGAGGAGGAGGAGGGCGGCGGGATCTCGCCTTCGGATGGCGTGCGACAGATACGTATTATGAACGCCGATTTTGTGCATGCAGGAGCCGAAAGCGATGCGGAATGGTCCTCGTTGATCGATCTCAGGCGCTGTTCGAAACGCTCCTTCTGCGAGCGGAGTCGAGTGGTGCGAAATTCGATAGCGGTATTTCGTATCTGCTTTCAACTCTCGTAGTTCGACACGGCGGACTTGTCCCGGAGAGCCTCGTTCAATGGCGAATTGCTGCCGTCGACTGCCCCCGGTTTCCCAAACCTCCAGAGTCATTGCGTCCGGCAGGGAAGGACGGATCCAAATAGTCAGGCCATCAGCCCTCAGACCGCCGAGCAAAGGGCCGCCCATCAGCACACGATCATTGCGAACCGCAGCCTGAAGCAGCGCAGGGTTAGAAAAATCAGCGGATTGGTCCATCGAGAAAATTTCGCGGGCCTCAAGGTAAAATTTCCGGATCGGTTCGAGGGGTTTTCCGTAGCTCTCAAGGAGCATCGAATCGATTTCCGGGGTTCCCCGATGGGCTTCTTTGAGAGAAATACGGATTTTCGGTGAAACCGGTTCACCGAGGGCTCTCAAACCGCCGGCTACCAGTGCTCCAAGGGTTGCAAGAAATCGACGACGGCCCAGAATCGTCGAACGGATCATCATTGAACGTTCAGACGGTAGAAGACTTGTGGTGAGTCATCGATCGGAACGGTGTAGATGCGTTGCAGAATTTCTCCGATTCCATAAACAGAATCAAACGGTCCACTGACCGGTGCCCAACTGTCTGGCAAGAGGGTGGTCGACGACTCCAAAACGTAGGTGATTGCTGAGTCGTCGTTCCGTTCGAAAAAGGAAAAGTTGAGAGCACCGTCGACTGTGGAAAAAACGGGTTGAAGACCGACGTCTCTGATATCCGTTGGATTTCCGGCCATCGTGTACTCCATCCAGTTCGAAGCACCGTCTCCGTCATAGTCATCCTCCTCGGACCCTAGATCCACTCCCCAAGACTCCATCCAATAATTGAAGAACGGAGTGGGTCCAAGTTGATCACCGCTAGTACTTCTAGTTCCGACGAATGGACCTTGTGAAGAACGCCCGCCAAAGGCGTCGTCGCTTTCGTAGACATCCGCATCATAATTCGGATTGGGGACTTCAGGAATCCGCGCTTCGACGGCTACAAGGTAACTCATCAGATCATTGTAGAGAGCGTCTCCCAGATCGGAGTTTTCAGCATAGATGTTGTGATACTCTCCGGCATCGTTGTTCAGGTCGAACAACATGATTGGGTCCCAAGCGGGGAAACGCACCGGAGTTTCATAAAAGTAAATCGCCTTGTGGCCACCTTTCACGATAGCGGAGTGAGGCATGGTGTTGCGGTAGTGAGGATAGTGGAAATACAGCGAACGGTTGATGAACTCCTCGGTTGGAGTTTCCCCGGCAAGAACTCCCGCTAGACTCACGCCGTCGAGGTCGGGAATGAATACCGGGTCGCCGCCCGCCCATTCCACAAAGGTCGGAAGGAAATCGTAGTTGGCGGTGTTTGGCGTAAAAAACGAATTCTTTGGAATGTCGGGACCCTCAATCACTTGGGGAACGCGGATACCCCCTTGCCAAGCCCACCATTTGCGGGAGTGAAGAGGTTGCGGCAGTCCGGTGAGCTCATCGAAGAAACTGTGGCGGTAGCCGTTGTCTCCAGTCACAATGATGTAGGTGTTGTCGGCGATACCGAGCTCATCGACTTTGTCACGGATTTCCCCGATTTTCTGATCCAGCTCGTAGACCATGCCAAGCCAGACTGCTGGATCGTTTTTGCGGTTGATGTTGTCCGGGTTCGTCTTGCCACCATTAAATGCGACGACCTCGGGAATATTCTGGTAGCGGGCTCTGGATTCGGGAGTGCATTCGCTACCGCCATGCACTGCGTAGTGGGATAGTTGAAGATAAAAGGGTTTTTCCGCGTCGACCTGGGCTTCCATGAATGCCTTCCCGGTATCGGTAATGTAGGTCATCAGTTTTGGATCCTCCAGTCCTTCGAGGCCTTCAGAGTTGGTGAAGTTGTTTCCCTCGTCGTTCGTAGTAGGTCCGTCATGTAGGATGTAGCCCTCGTCGCCAGGACTCCCGCGGAGATGCCACTTGCCAATGTGGGCGGATACGTAGCCAAAAGGAGCAAGGGCCTCGGGGATGGTGGTTGCTTCCGGTCGCAGGGTGCTTTCTGCGCCGTTGGCGATGACTGGGAAGTGGTAGTACTGCCGACCCTCAGTAGTGGAGTCTCGATCAAAGTAACCGGAGTTGCCCATGAAAACGGTCATCCCGTTGCGTGCGTTGGACTGCCCGGTCTGAATGGCAGCGCGGGCTGGGGTGCATTGGGGTGAACCGTAAGCATTGCGAAAAACCATACCGTTCGCAGCCATCGCATCGAGGTTAGGCATTTCGATGATGTTGGGGAAATGAGAATTTGCCATTCGTTCATCCATTGCCACCGAGGAGCCGTTCCACGCCCAGTCGTCGATGTAAATCATGACTATGTTGGGCGGTCTCTCGGTGTAAATTCCCCAAGTGAATTCGCTTTCGCTTCCGGTGGTGGATCGATTTGATCGGACAATCTGGGCACTACCGGAGGGGCTAAGGTACCTCGCTGAGTCGTCATCCCCCACACTCGTGATTCGGACCTTACCGCCTGGTACTGTGGTCCAGGAGAAATGGGTAAGCGGATCACTGGGATTTGTGGAATCGGCAATGAGTTTGTCGACGTTGCTCGTGTTGACCCGCACAAATTTCTCGTTTGCAGTCGACCGTAGGCGAAAGTTGCCATCGCCAACATCCTCCACGAGGAATCTCTCCGTCGGACCTACGCGGGCGGTATCTCTTGCTGTAAGTTGATCGGATAAGTCACCGTCTACAGTGACATAAGATCCGTTGTCATCGTGATAGAGCCAGATGATATTTCCAACCGGCGTTTGCGCCTGGGCAAATGCGGTCAAACAAATGAAGAGCAGGCCTGCAAGGGGTAGGCTACAAGGGTGCATTGAATGAAACAGGGTCGTTATGGATCTAAGAAACAGAATTTGGTAAAACGTTCAACCAATATTGAGACGATTGTGGTTCGCTCTATTTCAAAAGTCTTCCCAACCTTCAAACCATCGTGAAAAGAACAGTATGCGCATCAGTCTTCCTGAGCATGGCCCGGTTCATTTTAGCTGGTTTACCGGAAGCAGAAAATCCGTGGTCTGGTTTCGTTTTTGATCCAGAGGAGTGGCGGGTAGATTCGGACGGAGCAATTGCAGCGAGGCCAGGAGGTGGGACGGTTTGGACACTTCGGGAGTTCGACGATTTTGAGTTGGAGTTGGACTTCAAACTTGCGCCCGGAACCAACAGCGGGGTGATGATTCGAGTGGATGATCGAAAGGATTACGTCCAAAGGGGTTTGGAGGTGCAGGTGCTCGACAGTCATGGAACTGAGCCGAAAAACCTGACTCACGTTTGTGGCGCGATCTACGACATGGCGGGTCCGGAATCAACTATGGCTGTCAATCCTGCGGGCGAGTGGAACTCCTACCGAATCGTCTGCGACGGACCGATGGTTCAAATCGTCCTGAATGGCGAAGAGGTTTTGGAGGTGAATCTGGATGAGTGGACCGAAGTTGGGAAAAACCCGGACGGAACGAAGAACAAATTTAAAATCGCCGGAAAGGACAAGCCGCGCTCAGGTTTCATCGGCTTACAGGACCACAATGACCCAGTATGGTTTCGGGACATAAGAATCAAGCCGCTGGGCACGACGTTTCAGGCAGGTGACCTGCCGGAAATCCGCGAGGTCGACGGGTGGCAGGTTCTTTTCGACGGCACCGATACCATCCAGTGGGTGCTCGACGAAAGAGCCTGGATTGTTGAGGAGGATGTGCTCCGCTTCCTTGGCCGTCCGTTTCCCATCGTCTCAAAAAACAGAGTTCAGGACTTTGAGCTGGAATTTGAGTTCTTCGCCTCAGAAGGCGAGGACGGGCACGTTGAGTTCTGGAAACAGGATCCTTCGAAGCGAAAAGCAGATGGTTTTCAGTTTCGCTTTGGCGACTGGGAGCCGAATTCGCACGCGCATCCCAATTCGGTGGGTTCAATCCGCGGATGCGCTACGCCTGCGGAGACTCCGAAAGTTCTTCGCGGCGAATGGAACACGGTTTCTTTGCGGGCCGAGAACGGACGCATTCGCGCATCGATCAACGATCAGGAGCTGATTGTCATGGACTTGGACCAATGGACCATAGCGGGGCGGAACCCGGATGGTAGCCGCAACCGCTTTCGAGTCCCGCTGAACGAGCTGCCGCAAGAAGGTCATTTTGCTTTCTCAGGATACTGCCCGATTCGAAACGTCCGAATAAGGGAGATCCTTGGGGCTCCTGATTTGCTCTCGAGTCTAAGAAACAATTCGGGCACTCTACACTCGCCAGGGGAGTGAAGGGCAGAAGCACGCTGAATCTAGCGATTGACAATCTTCTCATTGTTTCCCACTGTTTTAACTAAACGTTTAACCTCTTTTTGAAACTATGACATTACCCAAAAGAATTCCGGCGTTTATATGCCTCGCTTCATCTTCCTTCTTTGCACATGTTGTTTCAGGTCAGGTAATCGTAAATTTCCAGAGCCAAGACAACTGGAACTCTAGCGTAGAAACTCTCGCCTTCGATGTCGTATCCGATGTTGTGACTTTAGATGGAGCCGAATCGACTGCGGTCGCTATTGTCTCGGGATCATTCAGCGAAAGCCTTACGGACACTTCTTTCTCGATTACTTTTTCTGGATTCGGAGTTACAGATACTACCTCATTTAGCACGGATGACTTCACCGGGACCCCAGCAAACATGGGTTCGAACACTAATGGCCTTGGTGTGTCAGGGGGGATAGCCCTCGGCGACGGCATTGTCTTGACTTTCAACACTGCGGATTTTGAGGCGGCAAACCCGGGCCAAGAGATTTCGTTTTTGGCTGTGGCCCAAGTGCAGACCCGGACCGGGGACGTATGGGAAGAGGGGTCAGTATTGATCGGTTCATTTACTTCCGGTTCTCCGGCTACATTCGATATCCCCGCACCCGACGGAAAAGAGTTTGCGGTTACAAACCCGAGTACGACGAACCAGATCCGCGTCTCTTCAATCACGATTGGAGTCATTCCTGAGCCGTCGGTTGCGGGGATGCTTGTCGGATTTCTGGCTCTCTCCGTCGTTGCCCTTCGTCGCCGTCGCCGATCTGTCTCGTAGGCCGCTCAGTCGAAAGAAGGCGAGTCCTGACTCGGCTACGCGGTGCCTCTTAGTGAGTGTGGATGGTCCGAACTGTTTACTGTGACCGGGCTCATCGGATATATCTCTCGACACCTGAGCGACCGAGCGAGCGGAAAGTTCTCCTCACGAATGCCGTTGGCGACGAAGAAGGAGACAGGAAGCTGCCAGTGCACCAGCAAATAGGCCGAAGCTAGATGGCTCGGGCACCACAACGATTGACAGATCGTCGAAGCTTGCGCTTGCGGAGGGGTTAGAGCGACCTGAAAAAACGATCGAGACGAATGCGTGGTTTTCAGGCAGGACGAAGTTGCTTGTGTATGTCCCTGTGAGTTCACCCGCTACCAATCCACCAGCGGTGACAAAATCACCTTCAGAGACGAGCTGTTGGCTCAGGAGAAGCGAAGCATCGCCAGGATCCTCGAAAAGGCTTGTCCAATCAGTCTGGCTTTTATTTTGGTCGATTCGAGGCGCTGTTTCGCCGATTGCCCAAGAGTAAATTCGAATGCCGATATTCGTGGTTAAATCACCAGTTCCAGTTCTCGCTGCATCTATCGAAAAGGTGAATGGAGAAGCGGTCGTTGAGACGCCAGTCACATTGATCGACTGAACCAGAGAGAACATTCTTGTAGTGTTTTCCAAGGCTGCAGCGTCAGGCGCACCAACCGTTGAAAAAGACCATCCCACACCTAATCGCGTCCCGGTGGTCCAATCGCTGGTAAAAAGCCCAGGTTCACTCAACAACGTGTCACCGGTTCCTCCGTCGGTAACTGTTCCGTCAAAACCCGGATCTCGTACATTGATGATCTGAGCCGCAGCCATCGAAGCAAATAGGAAGGGGGGTATGAGAAGGATTTTATGAAGTGCAGAATTCATTTTGGGTATTGGGGTAAAAACGAGAATAGCTAAACTCCGTTAGATTGCAAGAACCCAGAAAGCCGGCGAGCTTACAGCCCAAAGTTCCGGTTTTCGGCACGGCTGATTTTGCCGCGATTCAAGTCTATTTTTGCGACCAATATTCGGGCGGGGGGTTAAATGGAAGTATCACTCAAGGGAAGGGTTCGTTTCGACCTTTGACGCAGCGGATTCCGAGGCGGCTAATCCGGGGAAGGAAATAACCGTTTTGGTGGTGGTTGAGATATAAAGCTGGATCGGAGGGGATGGTTAGAAAACTCAGTTTTTCTCGGGTCGCTTACTCCCTGTGTTCCGCCTACATTCGAAATCCTTGCAACCGATGGAAAAGAGTTTGCGGTCACAAACCCGAATACGAACAACATCCGCATTTCCGAGATCACGATTGGGGTCATTCCTGAGCCGTCGGTTGCGGGGATGCTTGTCGGATTTCTGGCTCTCTCTGTCGTTGCCCTTCGCCGCCGTCGCCGATCCGCCTCGTAGGCGGCTTAATCCGAAAGAAGGCGAGGCCCGACCCGCCCGCGCGGCAATTCTGAGGGACTGTGGGTGGTCCGAACTGTTCATTGTGACCGGGCCCACCGGATGTCTCTCTCGACATCCTTAACGTAGTTTTTCCAGTGGAAGTCACCGCCGCCAATGTGACCAAGTGAACTGGGTTGGATGGTGGCTTCGGTGATTTCGACCAGTTTGAGCCAGTGGTCCTTCGCGGCTTCCAATTGTTGAACCGCTAGCTCCTTGTTGCCCTGATTGAGGCTTACGGCGGCACGGAGCTTATCGGCAAAATAAAGGCCGAGCTGGCTCCAAGCACGGACGTCTGCAATTTCAAACTGCAGCGAGGGAGGCGGATTTTGGATGGCGTTCACAATCTCGAGCGCTCGCGTGCAATCCTGCTCGAGAAGGTCGGCGAGTTCAGGTGGGGTGATGCGGTCTCCGAAGTCGCGGTTACCTTGTCGATACTCCTTAATCGAGACGAAACGAGGCTCGGTCGTGTCGGTCCGCATCATCTGGCGTAGTGTGAGGAAACCGCGGCGCGAAAGAAAACCCTCGGTGTAGAAGGTATAGTCCCATGTCCAGCTGAAGAATCCGGCGATCCGCTGGGCGGTTTGCGAGGCGAGCCGAAATGCTTCGACCATCTCCTCTCCGTGTCCGCCGGGGAAGCGCTCATCGTAGGCGGCGGCGAAGACTTCGTTACCGAGATCCGGCTTGTAGAGGAGGCGCCCCCAAAGCATATAGAAGAGCCATTGTCGCTCGAAAGCCCATTTCCAATCGACGTGTTCTTGATCGGAGACGGTGAAAATATCAGCAGCCGGAATGTAGCATTCGGAACCGATGAAATAGCCTGCAACGAAATCCTGCCCGTTTAAGCGGATGTGCTCGCGGATGAAGTCCGGTTCGCCCCAACGCAGACGGAAGAAGTCCTCATTGCGCACCATCCACGCCATCTTGTGGTGGCTCGGGGCTGGATTGGTCCAATACTCCTCGCCGGTCCCACCACCATGTGCCTTGATCAGGGTCGGAGTGGAGTGGCCATGCGACCAGTTGAATTTCAGCTCGACGATGATGGGGCTCTCCGGTGTATCGAGCCCGGATCGGTCGATTGCCTGTCGGTTGAGGGTGTGGTCCCCCTTGAGGGCGGCTCGATAGATGAATTTGATCGGGCGATCCGCGGCCCGAATGCCTTCGAAAAAGACGTCCTCAACCCAATCGATTTGAAGTTCGCTGGACCAGCCTTCCATGCCCTCGCCGAGGGTTACGCCAAGGCCGGTGAGATCGGGATACTCGTTGATGACCTGAGTGATCGATTCCCGGTTGTATTGGCGGATGAGGGGACTATCAATCCCCTCGATAAAGTGGTGCCCGGTATCGACGTTTCCATCGCCGTAGTGCTCTTTGAAACCCTCGGAAACAAAGGCATTCCAATTGAGTAGGTAGGTATCGATTCCCCGATTCTTGGCCATCCCAAAGAGTGCATTCCAAAATTTCTTCCACTCCGCCAATTCCTCCTCGGAGTGGGAATTGGCCAGCGGAAACGATTCGCTTCGAACGAGATCCGGCCATGGATGGATGTTCCAGAGAGTGAGGGCGTTGAACCGGTTCTCGACCATCATATCAAGAAAGTCCTCCCACATCTCGAGATCGCGACAGGCTTCCAGATTCGCCTGAAGCGCTGGAAATTGACGATAGGAGGACCAGGGGAGATTGAACTTGATCGCGCGGAACGGGAAACGCGGGTTTTGGGTGACCGGTTCTACGGTATCGAGGCTTCCTCGAAATTCGATTTGTTCTGCGAGTTCCATGAGACCATACAGAATTCCCTTTGGATCGACGGCACTAATAGTCAGGATGTCCTCTTCACGCTGAAGGCGGAAGCCTTCCGGCTGGAGGCCCTCAGAGTTGGATTCGGAGATGATCTTTGTTCGAATATCCGCTCCGTTTTCGAGGTCATCGTTAGCCAGGCGAACCAGCTGTGTGCCCGCTTGCAGTAAAACGGATTCCAACCGATCGGCACCGTATTGCTCGAGTTTAGAGTCCTCGTCGAGGGCGAGGATGATTTCTACCCCAGCCGATACCGGAAGACTGACCAGGCCAGCCAGGGGGAGAAATAGGATACACGGTTTCAGTAAACCTCGGGGAAAGTTATTCATTGAGGATATTACTTCGCTGCTTAAATTGAACATACTCGGGATTCGATATCGGGATCGATATCGGGTCTCGAGTGCTTTCGATAGCGATACCGATTTCGATTTCGATATTTACATTATGCTTTGTATGAGGCGCGGTTTAATAAAGCAAAGAAACCTCTTTAGCACTGACCTGGGCTTCAGGGGGGGGAGCGGAGAACAGATTCATAGCGTGACCATCTTACGGTGCACTGACGAGAAAAATCGTTTTACCGAAATTACCCAGGAGATCCTGATCGATTCCAACTCCTCCATCTTTCGTCTTGAGCTGAAAGTCTGTTCCAACTGCTGGTTCCCGAGTGTCATCAAACTCCTTTCTTGTCTCCCGGTGGTAACGATGGCTGTCTCGATCCCGAACGAGACCTTTGGTAGATCCTTGGGAACAATTTGGATTTTGAGGAAGTGGAATACTTCGGAGTTGCCGAGACCGTTGAATGATCTCATCGATCTGTGAGTGAAGGTTCTCGGGTTTTTGGTTTTTACGATTTTCGGTTCGATTGCGGTTGCAAAGCCGGTTGACGCGGATCGCTACGCTTCCGTCTACCGGCAGTTCATCGATTCTCCTTCGCCGCTTCCCGATGACAGCGTCACGCACTTTGTTTTTCTTCCGCGGAAGGAAATCCGGAACCATGCTTTCCTGAACAATGACCGCGTTGCCGGGGCACAGGTGCTCTACCCTTGGACCCTGCTGGAACCATCCCGTGGGATCTATGACTTCTCCGCAATCCAAGAGGACCTGGATTACTTGGAGAGCAAAGGGAAAAAGCTCTTCATCCAGCTTCAGGATACCAGTTTTGTTCCCGATCGGCACGTGGTTCCACCCTACTTGCGGACTTCGGAATTTGATGTTGGGGAGTTTGCGAAGAGGAATCCGGACGGTCTGCCTTCGGGGTGGATTGCAAAACGCTGGAACGCTAATGTTCGAGAGCGGTTTGGTCAGTTATTGAAGGCGCTCGGAGAGCAATTCGACGGCAAGATCGAAGGGATCAACCTACCGGAAACTGCGGCCGAGGGCTTGAGTGAAGAGACTGATCCATCCTTTACTCCGGAAGCCTATGCCGAAGGGATTCGGGCAAACATGCTCGCTCTCAAGCGGGCATTCCCGAAATCGGTTGCGATCCAGTATGCCAACTTCATGCCCGGCGAGTGGCTGCCTTGGAATGACCGGGGATACCTTCGCTCGGTTTATGAGTATGGCGAAGAGGTTGGAGTCGGTCTCGGAGGTCCGGACTTGATGGTGGGGCGTAGATCGCAGCTGAACCATACGCTGGCTTTGATGCACGAAAATACTTTTTCGGTTCCTCTGGGTATCGCTGTTCAACGCGGGAATTACATCGGGATGACAGGAGCGGACGTCGCCCCGGGTGAGGAAATTCCGATCGGTGAGGCCACGGAATCAACTGGAGTTCCGATGCTTCACGCCTTCGCCAAGGAGTTCCTCGGTGTGCAGTACATCTTCTGGCAAAACGAAGAACCCTATTTTTCGAGGGATGTCCTGACTCACCTGAGGTGAGAATTTAGAAAAGGATCTTTTGACGCTCTTCAAAGCCGAGGTGAGCGATTGTGCGCAAGGAAACAAACCGCTCAGAATTCCCGCAAGAGATCGGTCAGAAACGTGGCATTTTCGCTTTGGACCGACGCTAACTTAAGACTCTGTATCGACAATATCGTAGCATCCGCCGCGCAGGCGGATGACCTTCTTTCAATGAGTGTCCACCGCCTTTCGCGGTTCATCGGTCTTGGCGACCGATGCTACCGAGAGTCATTCAGAAAGTCGCTTAAGTTCGCGCCATTCGGGTCAAACTGATTACTGAAGTTCGACGGTAACGATTTTTCCTTTGGAGAGGGAAAGGTTTATACACCCATTCTCGAATGGGAGTTCCTCACCCCTGACTTCATTGAGATTGTTTAGCCAGGCATGTTCAACAGGGAGATCCGTCCGAATCGTGGTGGTCTGTTCTTTGTCAGTAGGGTTACAAAGACGCAAAATCAGCGCATCACGGTCTTCGGCTTTTTTGAAGGCGGTAATCACAATCGCTTTGTTGTCGATGGAGTAGTGCGATGCGCTGCTTGGGAGATCTCCCCCGCGGTTCATCGAGATCTGCACGGGTACCACCTTGGCGTTCAGTTTATCTGCCTCTGCATAGACCTTTCCTTCGACCCAGTCTCCTTTGTGCGGGTAGATCGCGTATTCGTAGTCGATGGTCTGCAGCATTTGGCTTCCGAGTTTTTCGGGAAACTCGGAGGAAATGCGGGACTCGGTGCAAATACGGTTCCGTGTAGCGCGAAGCAGAGTGATCGCCAGGGTGCGGCGCTCGTCCTCGAGAAGTTGGAACTCGGTCAAGCAGTTGTTGAGAACGGAAAGCCCGCATTTGCCGTCGCTTGCGGAGCAGAACTCGGCCATGGGTCGCAGAGCCATCTCCGGATAATACTCGCCGTTTTCTTCCCTCTCGTGAACGATCTCGCGACGGTCGACGGTAAAGTGCCCGGCTGCATCGGAAAAATCGGTCTGCACGTCGGTTGGAATCAAGACGCGAAGGCGATGGTCTTTCGCCGTATTGTTGATCGAGGTCTTGATTCGGAGGTGCTTCGAACCCTTTGCCAGCGTCAGATGAGAGACGATTTTCAGATCGACGAGTTCTTCGCTCCTTTTCCCATAGCCCTGAATCTTTACGTTCTCGTACTCAGCATTGGCCGGAACTTGCATAACCGTCTCAACGGCGATCGTCGCACTCAGTGATCCGTTGTCCTCCAGCCAGATGCGCGAGTTAAAGCCGCGGCTGCTGATGGCCTGGTTATTGAAAGGGACGTAAAACGCCCAGTAATCGCCCGTGTCCCCTTCGTCTTCGAAGGAGTGCACGTTTTGAATTGTCCGTCCGTTCTGTTTGTCGGTCAGATCGAAGGTTCCGTCGGGGTTCACCGCAACCCTCAGGAATTCGTTCTCGAGGGAGAGGGAGTCCTTGGCGATTGGGTTTTGAACGCTCTTGCGCATGGGTGGCCACCACTCTTCCTCTCGCCAGAACGTCGACTTGTGGGTCACTTTGACAACCTTGTAGCCGCCCGCCGGGATTTCGCCGGTTTCGAGGTAAACAAAGTGGCGGTCTACGTTAAGAGGCCAGGGGCGTGCTTCGATATCGTGGACCGGCTGCTTGTGTTCGTCGCGGGAGATCGGCTGAACAACCAGGGGATTTCCGTTCTCTTCGGCCACACCGATGGCCCAGACATTCTTTTCCTGAGGAGTATCGACGACGATTTTGATGACTTCGTTGACCGGACGCGGTTGCGGATTGTGCAGGAGAAGGAGTTGGTCCTCCTGACCGAACGCGGAGAGATCGAGTCGATTGAGTAAGCCGGCGATACAGTCTTCGTAGATGGACTCGCTGATCTCGATGGCTTGGTTGATCCGGTAGAGGTTGTCTTCCACCGTTTTATCCTGCGTCACGCCGTTGATCGAATCGTGGGGGTGGGATTTGAGAAGGTAATTCCAGCCGCGCTTGAAGAATCCATCGGGATACTGCCAGCCGAGCTTGAAGAGAGAAGCGGCCAGAGGTTCGGTGCGGCGGATCATCGTGTTCTCCGCAGCCTTGTTGAGCTGTTTGATGTGGATTCGTGTCGACAAGGCGTTGGCGGAAGCCCAGCAGGGCTCGCCATCGCGCAGCTCTCCATGGACCACCGGCACCTGGCTCCGGTCGATCCGTTCTTCTAGTCCCGAGAAGTATTCCTCCAGGGAGCCCATCTTGAAGTCGATGTCGGGAATGGCCTCGTTGCAGTCGGCAATCATCCTCGGGAGATACGGGTTGGGAGTCGAGAAATCGCAGCCGCACATGAGTATCCGGTAATCCCCAACCAGAGTCTTCTCCATATTGTCCCAAATGCGCTGGGCTCCATCTTTTACGTTCTCCTTGAAATAACCATCCTCGTGATCGACCCGGAAATAGTCGTTTCGAGCAAGCTCCGCATCGGCACGGTGGTAGGCGACACCGGTTTCACCCCATTTCCACGCGAACTCGTTATCATCGTAAATGTTGTTCAAGCGGACTGGGAAATGGAGATAAAAATAAACGTTTTGTCTGGTAAAGTGTCCAAGTCGCGAAGTGAGGAGCTGAGATCCGTCAGGGGCTGTCCACATGAACTCGCAAAAGGGAGCGCGTTCCTCGGAAACCTTCTTTGCCGCTACGGCATAGTTGATACCAAGGTCTTGATAGATTTGCGGGAACTGCGCCGTCTGCCCCCACCCAAAGGTATGGTAGGCGATTGGGTTGTAGCCGCCAAACTCTTCGGCGAAACGGATCCCCTTGTTCAGATTGCGCACGAGACATTCTCCTGCGATCGGGAAGAGGTCGGGTAGGGTATACCAGGGGCCGATTGCCAGTCGTCCCGCTTTGACCTGAGCGGCAATGCGGTCCCGGTTCTCCGGCTTGATTTCAAGGTAGTCGTCGATACAGACCGTTTGGCCATCGAGAAGGAACCCACTGTAGTCAGGGTCATTCTCCAGAATTTCGAGCAACCAGTCCATAAACTCGATGAGCAGGGAACGGTTTTTCCAAATCGGGTAGCGCCACTCTCTGTCCCAATGAGTGTGAGCAACAACAATAGCAGTTTTCTTTTCAGGAATATTCATCTCTGTGGACTATCTGTAGGAGAGTAGGTGTTTGACAGATGCAACGCGAAAAATTCAAAATAAAAATTTGCTAGGTCAGCAAAGAAAACAAAGCCCCATGAAAATCTCACGACGCAACTACTTGAAGACGACAGCAGTCGCTGCTGCCAGTTTCGCCTTACCCTGTTTCAGCATTGGACAATCAGGGCGCGGTGCAAACAGCAAATTGAACATTGGTCTCGTTGGAGGTGGTGGAATTGCAAAAACAGCATTTGGCGACTGTCGTAGAGAAAACGTTATAGCAATCGCCGATGTCGATCAGGTTGCTGGGTCCATTGGCTTCAATACTTTTCCCGATGCACAGCGCTACGTCGATTTTCGCCGCATGCTGGACGCTCACGGTGACGAGTTGGATTTGGTTATCGTCAGCACTCCGGATCATACCCACTTTGTTGCCACTTATGCCGCAATGGAGCGTGGAATTGCCGTGCACACCCAAAAACCTTTGACCCATAACATTTGGGAGGCACGAACGCTTCAGGCCGCTGCGGACAAGTTTGGAGTTCAAACTGTAATGGGGAATCAGGGTCACAATATGGAAGGGATGCGTTTGATCCGGGAGTGGTATGAGGCGGGCCTTGTCGGTAAGGTCAGGGAAGTCCATGCTTGGACAAACCGAACCTCGGTAAACGTGAAGAACGAGGGCACGACTCCTCCTCCAGAACCGGTTCCGCCGACTTTAGATTGGGAGTTGTGGCAAGGACCGGTGCCCGAGGCTGCCTACAACAAAACTTTCGTTCCAAAGGGCTGGCGTTGGTGGTGGCAGTACGGTCTCGGTGGTTTGGGAGACATTGGCTGTCACACGTTGGAAATTCCCACGTACGCAATGCAATTGGGCTACCCGAACTTGGTCTACATGGCTCCCGAGATGGACTACAGGAACGAGTTTGATGGCAAAAAATCGAAAGCTGCGAGCGCAACCTATGTGTATGAATTTCCTGCGCAGGGTAGCCAGCCGCCGGTTACAATTTATTGGTATGAGGGCGGTCGTTTACCTCGATTCCCAGAGGAGATCGAAAAGTCCAGAGTGCCGTTGGAAGGTGGGTGTCTTATGATCGGTGACAAGAATATCCTCTTCTCACCTGGTATGCGGCCGAGCAGTCCACGGCTGGCGAACGACTGGATGGAGCTTCGACGTCAGCTTCCACCCAAGACCCTCCCGCGGGCTGTTGGAGGTCCGGTCAAAGAGATCATCATGGCAATAAAGGGAGAGATCCCGGGCTGTGGCTCCAACTTTGATTACGCAGCTCCGCTGACCGAGACCGTGATCCTTGGGACCATTGCGGTTAGGTCAGGGAAGAATGTGGAGTATCTCCCGGATCAAATGCGTTTTAAGGATCCATCCCTCGATTTCTATATTCGAGAGCCTGTCCGATCGGGTTGGGAATACGGTGAAGGATTGATCCGTTCCGGTAGCTGATAAAACGTTTACTTCAATTATGGCTATCGTTCTCCGACTGCTTCTTTTGTGCGGCGTTGTGCTTTGCGGGACGTTGGGAACCCGTGCAGAGAAGCCGAACGTGATTGTCATTTTTACCGATGATCAGGGTTATGGCGATCTAGGCGTTTACGGGGCTGAGGGGTTTTCGACTCCGGAGATTGATCGGATGGCAAGTGAGGGCATTCGATTTACAAATTTCCACGTAGTTTTTCCGAGCTGCACCATGTCGCGGATGGGGCTTTTGACCGGGCGCTATCCCTACCGATGGGGAAAAATGGGGGGAGTCTACTTTCCGTGGAGTCGCGACGGACTGCCTCAGAGTGAGGTCACGATCGCGGAAATCCTGAAGGAACAGGGCTACGCAACCTCTATCGTTGGAAAATGGCATTTAGGGCATTTGCCCGAGTTCCTTCCTACAGAGCAGGGGTTTGATTCGTATTTCGGAATTCCCTACAGCAATGACATGGCCCATGACGGTGGCATGCCGCTCGCGCCGAACGCAAAGCTCCTTGGCGGCATGACGCTCGAAGACTATCATGCCTATCTTCCGCAGGAAGTGGGAAAGGACGAAGGCCGTGAGTTGTATAGAAAATACAAAGACAAGGTTCCTCTGATGGAAAATACCGAGGTGATCGAGTGGCCGGTGGACCAGACGCAGATCACGCGGCGGTTCACCGAGCGTGCCATCGACTTTATCGATGAAAATGCAGACCGACCCTTCTTCCTCTATCTCGCCCATTCGATGCCGCACGTCCCGCTTTTCGTGTCTGACACCTTCGAGGAGCGAACGGAGCGAGGTCTCTATGGCGATGTGATTGAAGAAATTGATTGGTCGGTCGGACAAGTGTTGGAGGCACTGAGGGAGCGTGGACTCGATCAAAATACCCTGGTTGTTTTTACTTCGGACAACGGTCCATGGCTGGCTCAAGGGGATACGGGTGGCTCGGCCGGGTCTTTGCGCGACGGCAAGGGCACCACTTACGAAGGTGGGCAGCGTGTCCCCAGCATTTTCTGGTGGCCTGGTCGAATTCCAGCAGGTGTCGTGTCCGATTTCGACGGTAGCACCCTCGATATTTTGCCGACCGTAGCAGCGCTTGCTGGTGCCGAGCTGCCGACGGATCGCGTCATCGATGGTCTTGATATCCGGCCTGTTCTTTTGGGGAATGAATCGGAGGCGCCCTCGCGGGAATTCTTCATTTACGGCGGAGGCCAGGGGATTTCGAAGGACGGTTGGAAATACCGGAAAGGAAGGCTTCATGGAACGTGGATCCGGAAGCAGAAGGGTGCTGAAAACCCTCAAGTGGAGCAGCTTTTCAACTTGGAGGAGGATCTTGGTGAGCAAACGAACGTGATTGAGCAGTATCCGGAGAAAGCGAAAACGTTGAAACAGTTGCTCCAGAGGGAGATGGCTGCGATGAACCCGAACTCGAATTAGTCAACGACGCTGACCTACAGCCGGTTTGATCAGAATGATGCAGTTCCCAAAATTAGGAAATAACGCTGAGTCACTTGGGCTCACATCCATCGAATCGACCAGCGATCACCGCTTCACTGCTGGCCGGGATGGAGTGCAGGCCATAGCGAAAACAGGCGACGGTAAAGTGGAGTTTGTTGGGTTGCCGAACCAGACTCTTGCTTTGGTCAACTCTGCGATGGGCTACCCAGCCTATTATCCGGTTGAAGATCTCGGCGAAGAGCTGCCGATTGAAGCGGTCCTCATGGATTTGGACGGAACAACGGTTCACAGCGAGGAGTTTTGGATCTGGATCATTCAGATGAGCACGGCCAGTTTGCTTGGAGACCGGTATTTTGAGCTTGAAGAAGCGGACCTGCCTTATGTTTCCGGGCATTCCGTCTCGGAGCACCTTCAATATTGTGTGGACAAATATTGTCCGGACAGGTCGGTCGAGGAAGCCCGCAAATTTTATTTCGAGCACACCCATCGCGAGATGAAGTTGATCCTGGATGGAAAGGGAAAGCCAGGAGCCTTTCGCCCTTCACCTGGGATCAAGGACTTTCTACTCGAGCTCAAGGATATGGGTATCAAACTTGGCTTGGTTACCTCCGGTTTGTATGAGAAAGCTTACCCGGAAATTCTGGATGCCTTCAAAACTCTCGATCTTGGCGACCCCACGCATTTCTACGATGCGATCATAACAGCCGGGTTCGCTTTGAGAAAGGGCGAGACAGGAACCTTGGGTGAACTTTCGCCTAAGCCGCATCCGTGGTTGTATGCGGAAACCTTTCGAGTCGGTTTGGGTATGGATTTTTCCCGGCGTGGGTCTGCGATTGGAATCGAAGACAGTGGTGCGGGGATCTGTTCGATTCGACTCGCCGGCCTTCAGGCATGGGGGATTGGTGGCGGCAACATTGAGCAGTCCGGAACGAAAGGTCTGTGCAGCATTTACGAAGAGGACTTCGAATCGTTGCTGGCGAAAATCAAATCTCGGTCGTAAGCGATTGGTTCAATGATACGCGCTTTTGTATTTTGTTTCATCTCCCTTCGACTAGGAATTTCGGCCGTAATTGCGCAGGAAATTGAGTGGAGAATCATCTCCACGGAATACCCGACTGACGATGTGGTTGTGGCGGGGTTGAACGTGATTGATTTTGGTGCTGACCCCAAAGGCGCGCGAGATTCAACCAGGGCTTTCCAACGAGCCTTGGATCGGATGGGAGACGCTGGCGGTGGGACGGTTTTCGCGCCGGAGGGCAGATATCTTTTTGAAGGGAGCCTGGAAATTCCAGTTTCCGTGACGCTTCGGGGGGAGTGGCGTGCGCCGACTGTTGAAGACCCTACAGTTTGGGGAACGATATTGATGCCTACAGGAGGGAAAGGAAACGCCGAAGGAGAACCGTTCATTACCGTCGATGTGTGCGCTGGGGTTAAAGATCTGAACGTATGGTACCCGGAGCAGAATTTAGAAAGGCCGATTCCTTACCCGTATTCGATGATCCAAAAGCGTGGAAACAATGCCACTTTTGAGAATCTGACGCTGGTGAACCCGTATCAGGGAATTAAGATCGGACCGGGTCCAAATGAATTACACTTTGTCAGAAACGTTTATGGAACACCGATCAGGACAGGAGTATGGTATGATTCTACGACGGATATCGGTCGTCTTCAGACCATAGTCTTTACCCCGTCTGTGTGGAGGAATAGCGGCTTGCCGAACGTTCCACAGAACTACTCATGGATTCGGCAAAATGGCACCGCGATATTCATGGGGCGTTCCGACTGGGAGTACGTAGCAAACGTTCATGCGCAGGGTTACCGTCGTGGGTTTCACATCGCAAAGGGCGAGAGAGGTGCAGCGAATGCACAGTTTTACCGACTGATTCTTCGTGATTGCGAGGTAGGGATGGAGGTCGAGGAGACGAACCCTTATGGGATGGTTTTCACGCAGTGTTTCTTTGAGGGCAGCGAGCATGGAGTTTTGGTCGATGAGCCGTTCAAATCGACGATCATGTTCTCGAACTGCATCTTTACCGGCGGTGAGGCGATCCGCTCAAACGGTCGGGGCAAGATCCTAATGGAGCAGTGCCAGGTTGCCAATGGTGATGTCGTAGTAGAGGCGGGGGTCCTTGTTTCTCTAAACCCAACCATGCAGGACCCTCAGGCCCGTTTTGCCCTTTCCGGGAGTGTCGAAGGACTTGCTCTGGCGGGTCAGAGGTCTTGGCAGTCGCTGGTTGAAAGTCAGGGTTCAGGGAGAGTAGTCCAGATTTTTGATCAGGATCTTCCTTTAAATCCGCTTCCTTCCTATCCGAAGGATCCGCAGAGGGCTTTTTACCCCGGGAACCGTGAGGTTCTGGAGGTCGTTGAACCCTCTGGTAAAGACGATACGAACCCGATTCAACGTGCGATGGAAAGTGTCTCACGAAAGGGTGGTGGAATTGTCTTTCTGCCGGCCGGAGATTATCGCCTCGAGGGTCAACTGGTGGTTCCTTCCGGGGTGGAGTTGAGGGGTGTGCATGATGTGCCTCACCATACCATGGGTGGAGGAAGCGTCCTGCATGTTTACGGTGAGGGCGAGGAACCGACTTTGGTGCTTAGCGAGCAAAGTGGTTTGCGCGGGTTGGGCTTCCATTACCCGGATCAGGATGTGGAGGTGATCCGTCCCTATCCCTTTTTGATCCAGGGCCGAGGGAGTGACATCTACGTGATTAACGTTAACGCGGCGAATCCCTACCGCTTCATCGATTTCATGACTTATCGCTGTGATCGACACTACATCGACTATGCATCCGGGGCTCCCTTGTTGATGGGAATCCTCGTTGGTGGAGGCAGCGAAAGTGGCATAGTCATGAACATGCAATTCAACCCTCACTATTGGGGACGTTCACCGAATCGGAACCCACTTTACGCAAACCAACCCAACGGTGGCATCGCCGGAGGCAGTGGAAAAATTCTTTGGGAGTATCAAAAAGAGAATCTAGACGCGTTGGTCGTGGGAAGCACGAAGGGCCAGTTTCTCTTTCAGAATTTCGTCTATGGTTCGCTCTATGGAATTCATTTCACCGAGCAAGAAGGAGAGGGTGCTGTAGATTGTGTGAGTCATGGTCACGGTACTGATGGGTCTAAGATCGGCGTTTTTTTCGAACACGGTCACGGAACCATCACCATGGTCAACAGCGAGTTGGTCGCGATGTCGTCCACCGACAAGACTGCGATCCGAATTGGCGACAACTTTGACTCGGAGGCCACCTTGATCAACACGATGATTTGGGGCCAGCCTGACCGTCTTGCCGAGGTTTTAAATGGCACTCTCACCCTTCAGAATATGCACGCCAACCGTCATGGAGAAGGAGCCGTAATTACCGGAGGACAGCTTCGAGGCTACAATCTTAGTTTTAATAATCTCGGACAGCACCTCTTTGTAGATCGAAACTCGCGGGCTGAATGGATCGGAGTAGTTACCAGGGGGCCTTTCATTCGGACTGGGGAAAATGCTGACTATGAACTAGTTATGGAGCGTGGCCGTCGATAGGGTAGCGACTTGATTGGTGAGGAAATGGGTCCGCGGGATCTGCTCAAAGCTAGGGATGAAGTATTTTTGTAGTTGCAGATAAAGGATCGGGGAATAAACGTTTCCCCAAGCTATCTTATCCTTACCCAAAAGCCCATGAATCGCAGAAAATTCCTCAAAGCTTCGAGTGCCGTTTGTGCCTCGAGTCTCTTCATTCCTAACATCATCCGTGCCGAGAACCTCGGCGGCCAGAAACTCCGCCTCGCAATGATCGGCGTCGGAGGACGTGGTGCGAAGCACGTTGACGGCCTCTCGTCCGAGCAGTTTGTCGCTTTTTGCGATGTGGATGAAGTCCGGGCCGCAAAAGCTTTCAACCAGTATCCAAACGTTCCCCGGTTTTCAGACTTCCGAGTGATGTTTGACAAGATGGGGGATCAGTTCGACGCGGTTTCGATAGCGGTACCCGACCACATGCACTATCCGATTGCTCTTTGGGCGATGGCCAACGGGAAACACGTCCTTTGTGAGAAGCCTCTTGTACGCACGTTTGAAGAAGCTATGCTGTTGAAGGAGGCTGCAAGGCAGTCTGGGGTGATCACTCAAATGGGTAACCAAGGGCATGCCAATAGCGGCCTTCGTGACATTGAAGAGTGGATTGACGCCGGACTGATTGGGGATGTGGAGGAAGTCTACCACTGGACGAACCGACCGATTTGGCCGCAGGGAATGAGTTCCTGGCCACAGGCGCAGCCTTCTCGGAGTTCAATCGACTGGAACCTTTGGTTGGGCGTTGCCCCGGAGCGGTCCTACAGTGAGGAGATTGCTCCCTTCAACTGGCGGGGATTTTGGGATTATGGTAGCGGTGCCATTGGCGACATTGCGTGTCATGCGATGGACGTGTCCTACACACCGCTCAAGTTGGGATTCCCGTCCAGAGTGGTTTCGGATTCCGTCGGAACGACGGAAGTAGCTTTTCCGACTGAGTCTACGATTTACTTCGAGTTTCCGGCGGCCAACGGGCGTGGTCCCGTGCGTATGACCTGGATGGACGGCAGCCGACGGCCTCTCGATGTCCCGTTTGTCCCCAATTCTGCGATCCAGGCAGACCCTGAAAGGAACAAAAGAGGAATGCCAAGCGGCTCTGTCATTGTCGGTTCAAAAGGGTCAATTCTCGCGGACATGTATGCGAAGCGCGGCCGCATTTTTCCCGACGAGTATTTCCGGCAACTCCGCAAGGACAAAGCAATGCCGGCAAAAACACTGGATCGAGTCGACGGCACCCACTTCATGGAATGGGTGGATGGTATCAAGGCAGGAAGGCAGCCAAATGGAAACATCGTTGACTACGCGGCTGATTTCACCGGCACCGCGCTGATCGGAGCGATCTCGTTGGCGGTTCAAGGTCCGCTGGAGTTCGATTCGGAAAGGCTTCAGTTTTCGAACAGCGCTCAGGCGAATTCATTGCTGAAAAGCCAATATGAGTATCGCCCAGAGTTTTTTGCTGGTTGAGGTTGAACCACGGAACCGGCTCTGATCGCCTCTGCTGGGCAGCTGATTTAACTTCGGTTTTCTGAAACCCAATTCCCAAATTATGCATTCTACACTACGTGCCGGCCGATTGCTCTGGCTCCCCTTCACCGCGCTTCTAGTTTTCGGTTTTACAAGGGTTGGGGCAGACGAGATCCATCCTCACTACGAAATTGGTCTGTCGATGTATTCGCTGCGCCAGCTCTTCCAATCCGGTGAGCTTCATGCCTTTGACTACCCTGATTTTGCGAAAGAGAAGTTCGGAATCACAAAAATTGATGTTTGGGATGGCGGGTTTCCCGACGGATGGAAAAACGACCCCAATTTCATTCCGGAATTGAGGAGCAGGGCGGAGGCCGCTGGAAGTGAGATTTTTCTGGTGATGGCAGGAATCGTCAATGCGACTCCTTCGGCCGATAAGGCACTTGAGAGGAATGGTCTCAAATACAAGTCCTATGTCGACATGGCCGAAGCGCTTGGATCGGAGTACGTCAGGGTTTTCGTTAAGGTGGATAACAGCGCTCCGGACGAGGAGTCTATCCGCCGGGCGGCTGTCGCATTGGGTGCCCTCGCAGATTATGCCCTGCCGAAAGGGGTAACAATCGCAATTGAACCCACGCCTCGATCAACGCCCCTGGGCTCCTACCTTGCCACCTTGGTGGAGACGGTCGATCGACCGAACTGCCGACTCATGCCGGATTTTGGGAAAATGAAGGGAACCGATTTTTATCAGGGAACCGAGGACATGATGCCTTACACGGTGGTCGTTTCGGCGAAAGGCCACGATTTCAAGCCGGATGGGACACAGAAAGACTTTGATTATCCCCGATTGATGGAAATTGTCCGCAAAGCCGGATTTACCGGTATCGTTGCCATCGAATACGAAGGGAAGAACCTCGGCCCGGTGGAGGGTGTTCAGGCGATGAAGGCCCTTTTGGAGGCCGGTAATCAGTAGAAAGCCCTACGTCTCGCGTCGAGGAATAGAGCACGCGGTGTTTTGAAAACTTGTTCCATCGGCAAAGGGTCTCCAAAGTGCACGGATCCCAGTGGGAACGAGCGGTAGATTTGGGACTTTGGTGCCTTCCCTGTCTACTAAGCAAGGACGAATCTGGGTATGGCAAGAAGAGGTGCGGTTGGATTTTTTTTCAATAAAATTGAGTAGTGAATGAGATCGTTTTCTGACCTATCAACACCACCTTCATTTTGCTCGATTTTTCCAATGAATCTTCGCTTTGAATCGCCAATCCCTTTCTTGGAAAAGGTGCCTGCCACTACTGCTCAAGAAAAATGGGGTCTTCCTAGGGGATTGATTTTTGAGGTGGCCAGAGGTTTTCCAGTTTTGGCACCGTGTCGCATCAAGAAAAGTTCATTTCAGGCTACAGAAAATTTTGTAAAAGTAGTTAGAAAATTGCGGGAAAGACTGGACGTGAAACCTTGCATACGGAAGAGAAATAGTTAGGTTTTGCCTTGTAAAGTGCATCCCCAATTACTATTGATTAATCGTTTTCTCATAATCCCTTCAGAAACGTACCCGTGTTCTATCATGAAGACCCCAGCCTCACTCTCTCGCTTTCCTCGAAGTAGGAGCGGTTTCGCTCTTATCATTAGCTTAGCCCTTGTGGCGTTTGCTGTTCTGCTCATCGTTAGTCTGAGTGCCTTCGTTCGTGTCGAGGCACAGTCGTCCTTAACGGAAGTCAAAAATCTACAAGCCCGCCAAAACGCGCTCCTGAGCCTGCGAATCGCAATGTCGGAACTGCAGTCAATGATGGGTCCGGACCAGCGGGTGTCCGCAAGGGCTGAGCTGATTAACAACAGCAACAACACCCGTACCAACCGGATCGGTGTTTGGTCGGCTGCTCCCGACGGGCCGATTTACAATCAGGGAGATATCATTGGGTGGCTCGCCTCTGATGCCAGAAACACGGGTGGGTTGATCACCAACTACAATCAAGGCTCTCTCCCCGGCAACGCAGTTTCAGTCGAGCTTCTTGGAGATGGTTCCCTGCCTATGGCTGGCGGGACACTTGTTGATCCAAATGATGCAGTGGTCATTGATATGCAAAATACCACGATTGAACTCGGTGGCGATGAAGTGGGAAGGTATGCGTGGTGGGTCGACGACGAAGGTGTTAAGGCTCGGGTGAATCTAGAAAGAGAAACTCCAACGGAAGACGACGAGGACTACAGAGCGGTTTTGGAGTCGATGGCGTTTAGCGAAGGGAATCCGTCGCAGCTGCCTGCATTCACGAATGAAGCGACGACTCTCGAGGACATCGGTTTCGATGGTTTCAATGACCGGCTAATAGAGTTTACCGATACGAAAACCCAGCTGACAGGCACCCAAGCTGATTCGTTCAACACTTACTTCGGCGATCTAACGACGTGGTCGTCAGGTGTGCAGGCGAACGTGAGAGATGGAGGCCTTAAGCGTGATTTGTCTTTGGCCTTTGAGATGAGCGACATTGACTTTTCTCAGTCCCGTTTCGGACAACAGGGCCGGCATAGTTACGACGTTGACGGTTTTGGCTTCGTCCAACCTGTCTTTGCTCTCACTCAGGCGGGAGACGTGATTGACGGCACTAGCGATTTTGATCCGGGAGTAGGGGTTTTCGCTCATGGACCACTTTGGAGTCTGCTGCGACAATACTACCGAATCTATCGGGAAATTGCTAACCCGCTCACAGATCCTGTTTTTTCGTCGCAGGTGTTTGGTCCAAACGTGAGACACGGTACTTACCCAATAACGACCTCGAACATCAATAGGCAGCCTGCGATGCAGTATTCCGGGGGACAGAGTGACATGAGTGGTAGTTCGAACACTCTGGAACCCGCAGGGGCGCTTGTTCGGATGCGAATTCAAGTCGCGAATTCGACGATTGATGAGGACCAACTAGGGGACCCCTATCGCGCAAACATAGGAAGGGAAAATAACCTTTCACCTATGGCTACCGCAAACTACGTCCCCTACATGATTAGGATGGCCCATGAGTTTGGAGTCACGTTTCTGGAGAATAATGTTGTAAACGGACTCCAGCATTACGAGACGGCAAGCCGCGCAAGGAGCACGTTTGTGATCCACAACCCCTACAACGTAAAGCTTGAACACCCCGAGATGAACATTGACTTCGAGGGACCTCAGTTTTCCGTTTCTGCATACAACACAATTACTGGGGACGTGGTAGAGGCAGTTGATGGAGATGGAGCCCCCCACGAGTTCTACACCGACGATTGGCTGAATATCCCGACGCGACCTCTTCACTCACAGGCGCGGATACGAACAAATACAGGGGATCCGATGGAACCCGGTGAAATAAAGTCTTTTAGAGGCGTTACGGGCGACAGTTCGGCTTTTGCTCAAGAGCTTGCGAACATCACTGACTGGACAGGATTTCAAGTCGATCGGGGGTCCGGCAACGAGACTTTTGGTCCGATGCTTCCTGTGCCTGCAGGCGGTGTGCGAACTTTCGTAGGACGGGTCCAAAACTTCAGAAACGTGAAGACGGTGTTTATCAACAATAACGAGGATGACAATCGTGACCCAAAGACGCGTTATTACTCACAGCTCGAGCTGAATGTGAATACCTTTTTTGATGACGGTAATGTCGGTGGGTACGACACTGAAATGGATACGCAGTGGCCGATGACCCATTCGATGACCACTATGGTCGCGGGGATTAATTCTGGCTACGAGGATGTCCTAAGATTAGGCCAGTTCAACCGTAGCAAACTCGAGTCGGCCTACCCAGATCCAGAGGAAGAAAATGCATTCACACGAGGCCCCAACTACCCAATTACCACCATTCCGTTTTCGTTTGGGCAAAATGCTAGCCCCTCGGCCTTTAACACCTTAAACGGCCCCCTCCCGCTCGTAGCGATCGATTTTCAGCTCAAACCAGTCGAGTTTGACCCATTCTTGGAAGGAAGCGGAGGCAGGAACCCAGTTTACCCAGCTTTCGTCTTAACGAATCCAAACGCTCCGGTTAAGGACAACAAAAACTTGCTACCTGCCGACGATATAAGGGGCGAGGGCATAGGGTTTGGTGCATTCTCGCCTGGGTGGTCGGTTACGCTTGCGCAGGCCCAAGGCACCGGACCCGATTTGCGGTCTTGGGGTCCGACCGACGGAAGTCTGCAGAATGGTAGCAGCTCGTTGACCAACATACAACCAGTCATGCTTGAGCTGCCAACTGCCCCGGTTCTTTCCCTCGGGAAGCTACAGTTTGCTAACGTTACTATCTATGATCACATGCCAGCTCTCGCGATCAGCAATTCGTTTGCCACTCCCTACGTGCCGCTAACAGAGAAATTTGAGATGTATGAGAATCGATACGGGAATGACCGGATCTTTATGGACATGTCGTATCTCATGAATGAAGCCCTTTGGGATGGCTATTTCTTTTCTTCATTATCGCTACCTTACAGACCGGATGAATACTCCGGAGCGGTTCAGGATACATTTGACGCTGCCTTCAATACTTCCGATCCCGAAACATTACCCAATCCGCGAGTTGAGCTTGAACTTGGAGACGGAGAATCAGTCAGCTCGGTCATCACGAAGCTGTTTTCATCCCGGGATCCATCGAGTGAAGGTTATCTTCGCGCTGCGGAAAATCTTATGGTGAGGGGAGCCTTCAATATCAACTCCACATCTGTTGATGCATGGAAAACACTTCTTGCTGGAGCGAGGGATCAAGCGGTTCTTACGTCTGGTGGAGGCCTTGAAACACCTTCATCCAGTGGACAAACACCATTTTCCCGGTTTTCCCAGGCGGTGGCTTCCGAGACCGCGGGCACGGACTTTATCTCCCAGAACGATTGGGGCGGTTTTCGGAGTCTCTCCGACGGTCAGATTGAAGACCTCGCGACTGCTATTGTTGAGCAAATCAGAGAGCGAGTTAACTCAAACGGCCACCCATTCCTTTCGTTGTCCAGCTTTGTGAATCGCAGTTTATCCGACGACGAATTCGGACGTCGCGGTGTCTTACAAGCGGCAATCGATGAGGCGGGTCTAAACTCTAATCTTCACAGTGGTTTGATCGACGTTGATACCGCTGATCTCAACACTGACTTCATCAACTTTGGTTCGAACGCAGATAATCTTTTGCTTCCGGACGACTCCAATCCATCCGCTGCTTCGACTGTCCCCAACTACCTCTTACAAGGCGATATCTTACAGGCAATCGGGTCCTATGTTTCTGCAAGGAGTGATACCTTCCGCATTCGTTCCTATGGGGAAGCGGTGGATCCTGTTTCGGGACAAGTCAGCGGTAAAGCTTGGGTTGAGGCGATTGTCCAGCGTGTTCCCGAGCCCGTCGTGCCAAGGGCAGGCACGAGTGCTTTGGCCGACCACGAGTATTGGTCCGCCCTCGAGGCCAACGGTGACTCTACGCCTTTCGGTCGCAAGTTTTCGATTGTCTCATTTCGTTGGCTTGACGAAGACGACGTTTGACGGTCTGAAGGTCTGAATGTGGAGCGATGCAAACACGTTTGAGTCCCTTTCTGCTTACTCTTTGGCTGGTTCTGTATGCGAAAAGCACTTTTGTCTATGCGCAGACCGATAATTACGTGGATGTCAATGTGTCCGCGATCACTCTAAGCGGCGGGATCAAGGATCTAAAATACGAGTCGAACGGTGCAGTAGAGTCACTCAATGTTTTTAACAGTGTGCGTTCTGAAACATTTCGTTACATAGGTCCTCCCGAACTTACTTTTTTTAGGGAGCTTCCACCTGGAGAGGGCGGGGCTGAGCCAAGGCGAAGGATCGTTGGGAAGATGAGTATCCCAAAGAAAAGCGGGGATTTCCTTGCGGTTTTCATAAAAAGTCCATCCGAAAGGGAACGATATCGGGTCAAGGCAATTCCTGACGACGTGACCACCTTTAAACCAGGGATGTACAGGTTTCTAAACCTTACGCCTTATCAAATTGCGATTCAAATCGGAGAGACAAGAAGCGTTGTGCCGAGAAACGGGTACAAGGACGTAGAGAATCGGGGTGAAGAAGGACAATATCAAAATACTGTCATGGTGAGTCTACCCAAACAAGAAGGCGACGAACAAGTGAGGCCTTACCGTGTTTTCAAGGGCAGTCTTTTTTACTCCTCTAGACTTAGAACTATGTATATTTTCACGCCAATTGAAGGAGGGCGCCCGGGACGAGTACAGTTCTCGGAAATCCGTGAAAGCCTCTAAGGTAGGAAAGTCGGAGACTACGTAAATTAGGTTGGAGGATGTAAGGTCTGAGCGAGAGACGCAATTCTCTACTGACAAGAATCTAACGAACCCGAGAATCACAGAACATGAAGGAATCCCGCCGAGCGTTTCTTAAACGAACTGCTGCTGCATCTACGGGAGCGTTTTTAGGGGCACCTTTGATTGTTCGATCCGATACTCTGGGAAATAGTAAAAAGGACGCGGCGAATTCGCGGATCGGTATTGGGTTTATTGGGACCGGGCTCATCGCTACTGGCAATCACCTTAAGAATTTCGGGTCGAATAAAGCGGTTCAGCCTATCGTGGTCTGTGATGTTAAGCCGGAGCAGCTTCTCCGTGCGCAGGAGGTGTTGCGAAAGAAGAAGCACCCGAATGTTCCCGGGACCGCCGACTATTTTGAAGTGTTGGAAAACCCCGATGTCGATGCTGTGCTCGTGGCTACCCCGGATCATTGGCATGCTGCGATTGCGATCGAGGCCATGAAAAGAGGTAAGGATGTCTACGTTGAAAAACCGATGACCCTCACGATCGAGGAGGGGAAAGCACTGGTTGAGGCACAGGAGAAGACTCAGCGGATTGTCCAGGTCGGATCTCAACAGCGGTCAACGGTGTATTTTCGGATTGCGGCTAACCTCGTGCGAAATGGAGTGATCGGTGAGCTGAAGGAAATTGATTGCCGACTGGGATCGTTTCCTCAACCGCCTGCCCAAGAGGTGACGGGGCCAGTGCCAGACGGATTTGATTATGACCGCTGGCTAGGACCGACTCCTTTTTTCGAGTATTCGGATCATCGGGTTCTAGGGGACTACAGTGGTGGATGGCGTTGTTATTGGGACTACGGAGGTCGAAAAAATGGGGATTGGGGTGCGCACCATTATGACATTGTTCAATGGGCGCTTGGCCGGGATGACACGGGCCCTGTTGAGTTCCTACCCGCGGGTTTTGACGGATCCGATTTTCACCGGTTTCGGTATGCAGACGGGTTGACAGTTTGGCGCGATCGTGAGCCGGACGCTGAACACATGATCCGATTTACTGGCACTGATGGAGAGATTCTCGTGAGCCGTGTTTCGATTCAGACCTCGCCCGCCGAACTCCGGGGATTCCGCCCGGGCCCCAACGACATCACGGTCGAAGAATCAAAAAACCACGTGAGGAATTTTCTGAACTCGGTAAAAAACCGGAAATCTACGATTTGCCCTTCCGCAGTTGGCCACCGCACAGCAACGATCTGTCACCTCGCCTCAATCGCAGAGAGATTGAATCGTCCAGTGGTGTGGGATCCTGTAGCAGAGCAGGTGCTCGGAGATCCTGAGGCGGCATCCATGCAGGATCGACCCCGGAGAGCCGGTTACGAGCTGCCTCAAGTCGGCTAGAGCATAAAGTCGACTCAGTGAAAAGAGTTTCTCCGGCTGGGAAAGCTCTGGTCGAGTAAGTCACTGAGCTTTTTCCGGTAGGAAGAGTATTCGGGGTTTTCGGTCAGGTTAAAATACTCCCCGGTGTCCTTACTGTGATCGTATAGTTCACTACCGAATTCGCCGTTTTTACCCCATTCGATATAGCGCCACCGGTCCGTGCGAACACTGTAGCCCATCCGGTCGCCACGGGTCACTTGGGTGAAAGCTGCGTCCTTGATCGTTGTCTGTGGGTCATCCAAGACCGGGCGAAGGGTTTGTCCCGACAGTTCGTGCGGGGGCTCCAGACCTGCAAAATCCAAAAGGGTTGGGTAGAGATCGATAAACTCCATGATGGATTTGGTTGGCTGCCCCATTCCATCAGCGCCGGGAACCCAAATGATCATTGGAGCGCGAGCCCCCCACTCGTAAAGAGTGACCTTGTTCCACCAATCTTGTTCACCGAGGATTTCCAAGACTATTCGACGACACTGAGGCGATGGAAGCTATCGGGATTGGAGGAGAGGTCGTAAACAATATCGACGTGTCTCAGGTCTCCGTCCTCGGTGATCCATTCCGGCAGCAAAACTTTCTGGTCCCAAGTGACCAGGTCGTTCGAGGTCTCGTAAATCAGGGTGCTTCCCGTCACGGATGCGTCGTAGGTGAAGCGAACGTGAAGTTGGCTGCCATCGGTGAAGACTTCGGGAACGTTGCGGCTTGTAGCGAGGGTCGGATCGGAAATGAGCCACTGCTCGAGAACGCTGACCAGTCGATCTTGGTCGGGATCGGCATTCGGAAGGGCATCATTACCGCTTAGCGACGGGTAACCGCTAATGAAATCCGTGAAGTCGGTGGTGACCCGTTTAAACTCGATCCAGTTCACATTTACCCCGCCGCTTGGGAATTCGAGACGGATCACCTGAATTCCCGACGAGAGAGTGAACTCGGGACTCGTTGCTGTGATGTAGGTCTGCCATCCCCCGGTTGAAGCAATGCTGAGGTTTCCAAAGAGCTCGGTGCCGTCGGACAACAATCTCGCGGAAGCACCTCCGGGATCAGACCCAACTCTTAGATCGAGCGTGTAAGTTCCTGCCTCGGCGACGTCGACGGTGTATTCCATCCAATCTCCGCTGGTAGTCCAACCGACATTAATGGACCCACTATCAGTGCCTCCGCTGTTTTGTAGATCAACGTTCTCACCGCTTCGGTAAGAACTGTCGCCATTGTTGCCGGGATCCGCATCGTTGTAGGCAATCCCCTCTCCGCCGATGTCGAAGTCTTCCGCTTCAATGCGTCCGGGAACCGGCCAAGGATTTCCGTTGTTTCCAAAAGGCTCCTGGGAACTAACCACAATCGAGACGGTGGAGGTGCTCAACGCTGTGGTGTCGTCAATCACAGTCAATTTTGCGGTGAACGTTCCGGCGGTTGTGTACGTATGGGAGACGGTTGCTCCTGTGGCGTCGTTGATTCCATCATTTTCGAAGTCCCAAGAGTAACTCGTAATGGTTGCCCCCGTTGATGCGGCGGAACCTGATCCATCGAATTGAACGAAAAGCGGGGACTCTCCGGTAAGGGGGGTTGCACTGATCAACGCGATCGGACTCTCGCCAGAATCATCCGGGTCCATCAGGAAATTGATGATTCTTCGCAAGAGCTCCTCGTTATCTTCCTCTTCAATGTCGGAACCGGGGCCATTGTTCCAAAGCGGTTGCCGGTCAAAGAGGGCGAGGACGTTTCCAGATCCTACTTCTGCGAGTGCCAGAGCTGCAAAGTCCGGATTGTTGATCGTAAGATTCTGTTGGAAGGGGATCGGTTCATTCTCGTAAGGAATCAGGCGAATAGCGCTGCCATTCGGATCGACCGCCACCGGAGAAACTCCTTCCCCTTCGAGAACGAGTCCAACCGTGCTTGTAGTAATCGGATGGCTTGCAGTGATTCCAGCAGTGGCTTGTTTGACTCCATTTCCCTGATCGACAGTGACCTCCATACCGTACTGGCTGATCAGGTTGTTGACCACACTTTGTCCGACCGGGTTCTGGGCACCGACTACATTGAACCTACCGCCCGAAGCAGAGTCGCTGTAGATCAGCAAGCCTCCACCGGCTCTCAGCCAGGTATCCAAAGCCGATTTCTCCGTGGAGGACCAAAGCTTTTGGTGGAGCCCGAAGATAATGACTTCGAATTGGTCAAGAAAAGCGGCGTCCAGTGTGGTGGTTGCGTCGTAATATTGCTCGATCGTATAGTCTTCGCCCTCGACCATCGTCTTGAATAGTGACAACCCAGTGTTTCCTGAGTCGGTTAAAAGCATTTGATCGTAGGGATCCTCGGCACCGGATGGGACATCGCCTGCTTCAGAAACATCGCCATAGATGTAGGCAACCTTCCGTGCTTTGGTGATGAGAATGACCCAATCCTGATTGGTCGTGTTCGGCGCCTGACCAAGCGAAATGTTTGCCGATCCACCCGTGACGGTGGTGACGTTGCTGGTCTGAAGATCGCCTCCGTTCCGTGGATCATACCACCGCACCGTGAAATCTCCGGATTGGCCGGATAGATCGAGGGTCGCCCCTTGGCCGTTTTCGTCAAAGACAATGTAGGATTCGCCACGTTTGTAGAAGCAGTAGAGCGCATTGTTCTGCAGACTGTTGTCATTGACCATCTCCCAGAACGGAACTTCGGATTTTTCAAAGAACTCCAATGCGTATCGACAGTAGTCCCACCACTCGTCGCGGCTTCTGAAGTCCTGTAAAGTCAGGTCAGAATTGGGAAAGCCGTAGCCGAAATACCATTCATTTCCGTAACCCCCCGCCAGCAGCGTGCCCCAGAGTGCCCTGCGCCTCGCATTCCTATGAGAGTTGCCTGCATTGCTGTCGGGGCGAAGAGCGTTTTCTGCATCGCCGGGCTCATCACAGGCCACGGCCCACGGTTTTCCGGCAGTCGCTGAATCCTCCACCCATTTTTTGATTTCGTTGTGGACGTCCGAAAAGTTCGAGTTGTTTCTTTGGACTGAGGCTCCGGTCAATTCCGATGCAGCTCCGAGGAGAGGTCCGTAAACCTCATCGGTATCGTTCGGATAAGTATGGATGACGATGTGGTGACCGTAGGGGTCGTTGTCGGAAAAGAACTGCGCATAGGATTTCACCCTCGTCTGGGTCGGGTCGTTCAATTCGTCGGCCCGCCACACATCATTTTCCTCGCCCAAATTCCAGTTGAGAGCGAGATGATGGCCAAATCGTGCGATCAACTCACGGTAGTAGAGCTTTCGTTGGTTACCGAGCTCTCCTCCGTCGAGCAGGAGATCGTTTTCGGTCTCCTGAGTCTTAAAGTGAAGAAAAAACCCTTGCTGGGTGCCGTGCTCAAAGAGGATTTCCCACTGGTCCAAGCGGGAGACGTCGAGCCGATCTCTTTCTGTGTAGTCGGCGTAGACGAATACATTCTTATCATCGCCCTCGATATTGAAGGTCAGAAACGAAAAGGAATTCAGACCCTCGGAAGCGAGGTAGTTCACGGCACCAATGATGTTCTTTCCGTAAGTGCCAGCCACTCCGTCCAGTTGGCCCCAAGTTGGATCACCAGTCTCCCAGTCTGCAGCGTGTGGCGACCAGGTCTTGATCGAAGATGCCTCCAAACCGAAGGTCCCCGTGTTGTAGTTGCCATCGGTCTTGAAGGAGCCGTCGAAGTCGGTGTAGGAGAGAAAGTTCTCCGGTGAATCGGGTCCCTGCTTCAAAAAATACTCACCGCCGTCGGCAAACTGAAGGTAATGTCCACCTACATATTCAAGGCGCCCTTTTCCTCGGAGGTCCCGTCCCGTTTTGTCGCTGGCGGTAATGGTGAAGCTACCGGTTGCTCCGTCAAAGCTGACCGGAGTTCCACTGACTAATTCGTCTGTTGCAACGTTTGTCCCAGTAACGAAACTGACGACGTAGGACCACTCACCGACCTTATCAGGGGCAAAGTGAACCCGCCATTTGTCGCCGCTGTTCGCTCCTGTATTTGCAGCGTTACCGTCTGCTGCAAAGTAGCCTGGAACGGTGTAGGTTTGACTGCTTGGACCAGTAAAAACGACATCCATGCGGTAATCGGTAAACGGGTTGGGATCGGCGGTTTCACTGCTGTTGGGACCATTGAAGGTCAGAGTAACTTTGTGCCACTTTTGAAGTTCACCGCTAAGAAGCCCACTGGTTACGGGTGTCCCCACCTCAACTTCCACCGCTTCTGATCGTGTAGTATTCGCGTCATTGTCTGTCGCGACTACTTCGAGGCGGTAGGTGCCTACTGCCAGGTCGCTCAGACTGATTGAATAGGGTGTAGCAGCGTCGATACCGGCTGACTGTCCATCGAGGAAAAACTCAACCTGGCTGATGGTCCCATTCGGATCGCTTGCCTCCGCAGTTACAGTGAAGTCAGCCGGGGCTGTTCCCGTCGTCCCATTGATGGGTGAGGTGATTCTAACTTCTGGAAGCGTGGCGGCTTGCTGGGCAGACAACGACAAGGCATCCAAGGCGGAGTCGTTTGGGTTCTTGCCAGTAGTCTCGTTGGCCAGGTTGTAAAGATCCTGATCCCAAAGGCCGATCCGATCTACCGCGTGATGATTCGAGCGAACGGCAATTTCGAGATAGTAGAGCGTGTTTGCCTGGAGGTCCCAGGAGAGTGAACGAGCGTCATTGTCTTTGTTTGAAGTCTGCCAGCTCCATCCCGTCGTGTTCATGTATACCTTATACCAATCGCCGGTTGGGTCATTGTCATTGCTGGCAGGATCAACGGGTGTGCCGCTCGCATCGGTTAAGCGGGCAAAGGAATCATTATGTTCAGTCGTGTTATCGCCCAACATGATTCGGCTGCGCCACTGAAGCTGATAGCGGCCCGCGTTGGAAATGTAGACGGGATAAGCGATTACGCCCTGTCCCGGATTGTTGAAATGGTCTTCGGTGCCGCGAAAGAAGCTGGTTCCCAGAAACCCGTTTACCGAAGTCTCTTCGGACCAAGGTGCAACGGGATCCATCGCCTCGACGTCGAAGATGACCAGTCCACTGGATTCAAGGAATGCGCCTGCTACCGGATTCGCGCTGGTCGACGGTCCAAAAATAGCAGCGGCTATAGCGGCGGTGGCAAAGAAACGGATTGGAGAAGTCATTTCGATACTTTTACGGGGTTACTTTTTCGCCAGATCGATTCGCTCGAGGAGACGCACGTGTAAATCCGAGCGAATCGGATCAAACTCGGGGTTGGTGGCCAAGTTGTAGCGTTGGTTAGGGTCCTTCTCCATGTCGTAGAGTGTAAAACCCTCTGGGTTTTTACGGACCTTCGGATACCACATGTAAGCCCACTTGCCTTGGCGAAGGCCGTAGCTGGTTGCAGTTTGGGTGAAAGCATCTTTCCGCTCAAGAGTCCCGTCCGTCGGATCGGATAGCAGAGGTTCGAGGTTTAGGCCTTGAACTGCGGATTGCTCTGGCAAGTTAGCAAGTGCGGTCAGTGTGGGGTAGAGATCGACGAGTTCTACGAGGTGATCCGAGTGCTTTCCGGGATTCTCCATTCCCGGCGCAGAGATGATCAGAGGAACACGGGTAGCTTCCTCCCAAAGAAGTTTCTTCTTCCATGAGAGATGTTCTCCGAGGAGATAACCGTGATCAGAAACGAAGACGATGATGGTGTTGTCCCGCAGTCCAAGCTGATCGACGCTCTCCACGAGGCGGCCCACCTGTCGGTCCATGTAGGTGATGCACGCGTAGTAGGCCTGGAGAATCTCCTGCCGCTCTCTCTGACCAATCTTGAGGTCTCGGCTTAACGCCTGTGGCGGGACATTCTCCAGCTGGCCGGGCAAAACTTCCGGTATCTCCATCGCCTCAACTGGATAGTCATCAAAATCTGCTTTCGGTGCCACGAAAGGGAAGTGGGGGCGGACGAGCCCGACGGCGAGGAAGAAAGGCTGCTTGTCTTCGGCGCGTTCTTTGAGAATAGAGATCGCTTTGTCGGTTGCGAGGGAGTCGGCGAGTTCTTCATCTCTTTCCGTGCTTTGGACAATCACCCAACTGTGCTGACCTCTCAGCTGTTTGACTGCTTTTAGATTCAAGGTGTCCTGGTCCCATTGATCGCGTAACTCCGGGTAGAGCTGCACGGTCGGGGGCGCAGTTACATTGGATACGAGACCCGGGTGAAAGGTTTCCAGTGAACGAATATTGTGTTTCTCGTCCCACGAAGGCGCGTGGTCCGCACCATCGGTGCCCATGATCACATCGTGCGGGATGTCCATGTGATAGATCTTCCCTACACGGGCACTCCAGTAGCCATGGTCCGCAAAATGCTGAGGTAGGCTGACAATCTCGTCGGCTAGGCTGACGTTGTTTTTGAGGATGCCGGTTTTTTCCGGATAAAGGCCCGAGAAGAGCGAAGCGCGAGAAGGGCCGCAGAGCGGAAACTGGCAGTAAGCATTCGTGAAGCTCACCCCGGATTCCGCGAGTTTGTCGAGGTTTGGAGTATTGACCTGTGGATGCCCATACCCGCTCAAAGCGGTATTCAGGTCGTCCGAAATAATGAAAAGGACGTTGGGAGGAGCGGACTCTTCGGCAGAGTCAGAAGAGTAGGCGAATCCGCTAAACCCAAAGGTGCTGCAGAAAAAAATTAAGGACTTCGGAAACATGAAACAGGAAAAGGGAGAGCGGCAGGGTCGAAAAAGTGGGGCGGTAGCTTCGTTCAGATCATTGTAACAAAAGCACCAGTTCTAATCGGGGACGTCATATTTTTCTTTGAGAAAATGAAGCTGATCAGTGAGCCGAGAAACTTGAGGAGCGTTCTCGGGATTGCTGTAGACGCTGGTCAGTTCATTGGGATCGTTTACGGTATCGAAAAGCTCCCATTCCTCTCCGTTCGGTACATCAGGACCGTAAAAACGAATGAGTTTCCAGCGACCATCGAACACTCCCTCATGACGGCGAACGTCGTGGATTCCCGGATACTCGTAGTAATGATAGTAGACCGAGTCCCGCCAGTTTTCGGGAGTTTCATTCTTGAACAAGGGGACCAGGCTTTCGCCCTGCATGTCATCGGGGATGGGCGCACCAGCCAAATCCAAAAAGGTTGGAGCAAAATCGATGTTCTGAACCAGATCAGAGTTGACGCTCCCTTGCTGAGTTAAACCCGGCCACTTTACAATCAAGGGGGTCCGAAAGGACTCTTCATACATAAAGCGTTTGTCGAACCAGCCGTGTTCGCCCAGATAAAATCCCTGATCCGAGGAATACAGGACAATCGTGTTCTGATCGAGTCCGGACTCTTTCAAGTATTCGACAATCTCTCCCACGCTTTCATCGATACTCATGCCGGTGCGGAGGTAATCCTTGACGTATCGTTGATAGCGCCAGCGAACCCAATCCTCACTTCCTTCTTCGAGATTTGCGTCGAAAAAAGCTTGGTTCCGCGGGTCGTAGGCTGCATTCCAAATCTCCCGTTGTTTGGGCGTCATCCGGAAATAGGCTCCTTCTTCACCTCCGGGAAGCTTGTTTCTCCCCGAGAACTTTTTATCCCCGGCGGCGATATCAGCAGCTGTCCGGAGTTTCAGATCTGTCTGCGGGCGCATAGTCCGGGCGATGGTCATGTCCTGCCCTGCGGCAGCTACCCCTCGATTGGAGTAGTCATCGAAAAGTGTTTCCGGCTCCGGAAGGGTGATGTCATCAAACAGGCCGACGTGCCGCGGTGCAGGCTTCCAGGTACGGTGAGTGGCCTTGTGATGAACCATCAACATAAACGGTTCATTTGGATCCCGCTTGTTTTCGAGCCAATCGATGGACTTCTCGGTGATAATATCCGCTACATAGCCTTCGTAGGTTTCCCTTCCTTCCTCAGTGATGAATTCGGGTTGGTAGTAAGAACCTTGTCCTGGCAGAACCTCCCAATAGTCGAAACCCTGCATCTTCCCGGCGAGATGGATCTTCCCGATCATTGCCGTTTGATAGCCGTTTTGCTGAAGGATTTTCTGAAACTGCTGCTGGTTGTGGTCGAATCGATTGTGGTTGTCGAACTTCCCGTGGACGTGGCTGAATTTGCCGGTGAGGAGAGTGGCCCGGGCAGGGGCACAGATCGAGTTTTCAACGTAACTCTTGTCGAATCGCATGCCCTCGGCAGCGAGCTGGTCGAGATTCGGAGTGGGATCAACCTCGGCTAAGATACCGCCATAAGCACCAATTGCCTGATACGTGTGATCGTCGGAAAAGATCCAGACGATGTTCGGTCGGGATTCCTCAGAGGCACGCGCAACCAGAGAGACCAACAAGAACGCGGCTGTGCAGCCTTTCAAAACACTTCGAAACCACATCCCGGAATCCGCGTTTTAACTTTGAGGTTTTCGAGTAGCAGAGCCGCCGGCACTGAGGGCATCGTAGATGTCCTCAGCATATTTTCCCTTCGCAAGAGACGACTTTGGCCGATTGACGATGGCACCACCGCCGTCGAGAAGTTTTAAACCATCCAAAGCCCACATCGAGTGGATCGGCCCTTCTGCATTTTCGGCCTCACCGACGAGGAAATCGAGAGCTTGGTCACGCTTTCCAATTTGGCCCAGTGAAACTGCAGCTGTGATCCTTACACTCGGACTCGGATCGTCTAACGCCGCTACGATCTCGCTTTGCGCTGGACGGGCGTCTTCGCCCAAAGCTCGTAGACCGACGGCACCCCAGTAGCGAATGCACTCGTTCTCGTCTTGGAGAGCTTGCGTAAAAGCAGGGAGATTTACCGGATTTTTTTCCGACGCGAGCTTGGCAAGAGCAAGTAATTCCTCAATCGGGTAGTTCTCATCCGATTGACCGAATTCGTAAACCGTTTGTCCCCTTGTCCGGTCAATTTTCTCCATTAGAGGCTCGGGCATGAAACCGAGATCACGAGTTTCGATAATCTGCTTGTCGAGAAGTTCACGCATGAGCTGCAGTTGTTCGGTTTCCGTAGTCGCTAGGTTGTTGATCTCGTGTGGATCAGAGGCGGTGTCGTAGAGTTCCTCTGACGGTTGAGGTTGGTAGTGTGCAGACTGTGCTGGAGTAGTTTTACCGGCGGCGAAGGCTTCGTATTGACTGACTTGGCCCGCATGCCGCAGAGGATATCCGAGCATCTGGAAGCGCACGCGATCCGACTCGAAATTCCGGATGTACTTCCAGCGACCATCGGTAATCGCACGCGATGTGTCCGGTGCTTCGTCAAAACGGGAGGAGAAGAGAAAAACGACTTCCGGAGCCGGTTCGATATCCTCTCCGAGAAAGATGCGCCCGTTCATCTGCGGAGGCGGCGTGCCACCCGTGAGGGAGATCCAGGTCTTGGGCATATCGATAAATTGGACCAGACGGTCTGAAACGGTGCCGGGTGGCTCGGGGGCGAGGTGCTGCCACTTTTCGGGAAAATTGACGATCAGCGGAACGCGGGTTCCGGTGTCGTGGAGGAAGCGCTTGCTCCGAAGAGTCACTCCGCCGTGGTCGGAGCAATAGGCGATGATCGTGTTTTCGCGCTCTCCAGACCTCTCCAGTTCTTCAATAATCTTCCCGACCTCCTTGTCCATCAACTCGAGACGGTCGTAGTAACGCCTCCAGTCCATCACCGTTTCCGGCGTTGGACTTTGATAGGGGGGCACTTCGATATCTTCTGCAGCTAGACGCGGGTTTGTTTGATTGCCGGAAAAAATGCCACTCTCATGGCTCTGTGTGAGGTTGAAGATTGCGAAAAAGGGCACTCCATCCGGCCGATTTTTGTAGTGTGCCTTTTGGCCGCTTACGTCCCAAATCCGATTCTTCTTTATCGACGCCGTGTTGTAGTCGGTCTTGTGCCGATTTGTGGCGTAGTAGCCTTCCTCTCGAATGACTTCCGGATAGGTCGTAAATTCTTTTCTTGGCACCTGGTATTGCGAGCGCATGTGGTGTGTCCCAAGGGTCACCGCAGGAATACCGAAGATCCAGCTGCTGCGGGCGACGGCACACACGGGAGCATTAGCGAAGGAATTGGTGTAAACGATCCCGTCCTCGGCCAGCTTGTCGAGATTCGGCGTCTTGGCATTTTCGTCTCCATAGCAGCCGAGAAACTGGCCATTATCCTCACTTACGATCCAAAGAATGTTTGGACGATCCGCATCGGGTTCGCCTCCGTCGATATTGGCAAGCCCATTTCCGGTCCAGAAAGCGGACAGGAACGCCAGGCAAATGAATGCAGGAATACGTCGCATAAATTAGGGGAATTTAGTTGCAGCAACTAGGGAATAAAAAGACGCTTGAAATCTCTATTTATTCCAGTCTACCTGCAAGATTAATCGTTTAGTCAAAACCCTACGGCAACAGTTCTCATGCATCTTTTGCCGTGAGGTGCATGGCTGCCAGTCAATTGGCGCGATTTTGTTACTCACTCCATGAAAGTCTCTCTCCTTTTTTCGGTCGTATTTTTCTCCCTCGTTACGCTCCTGAAACCCGTTGACGCGCGACCGCCCAACGTAGTCATTTTCCTGTCTGACGATCAGGGCTGGGGCGACCTTTCGATCACCGGGAACACGGACATGGCGACTCCGAATATCGACCGTTTGGCTACGGAAGGCGCTCGGTTCATGAATTTCTACGTAAGTCCCGTATGCTCTCCAACACGGGCTGAGTTTTTAACCGGGCGCTTCCATCCTCGGAGCAATGTCTATTCGACGAGTGAGGGAGGAGAGCGCATGGATGTAGACGAAGTAACGATCGCCGATGTCTTCAAGGAGGCCGGATACGCGACTGCAGCTTTTGGAAAGTGGCACAATGGTATGCAGTATCCTTACCATCCGAATGCTCGGGGATTCGACGAGTTCTACGGTTTTTGTTCCGGCCATTGGGGAAACTATTTTGATCCCATGCTCGAGCACAATGGCAAGGTCGTTCAAGGTGAGGGGTTTTGTGTCGATGATTTTACCAACCGCGCCATGGAGTTCATCCGCGAGCACAGGAACGAACCATTTTTTGTCTATTTGCCTTACAATACCCCGCATTCTCCGATGCAGGTGCCGGATGAATACTGGGACCGGTTCAAAGATAAGGATCTAAAATTGCAAAGACGCCCCGACGACCATACGAGGGCGGCCCTTGCGATGTGCGAGAACATTGATTGGAACGTCGGGCGGGTTCTCGACGAACTTGACGAGTTGGGCCTCGCTGAAGACACGATTGTCATCTACTTCAACGACAATGGACCCAACGGGCCGCGGTGGAATGACGGGCTCAAAGGAAAGAAAGGGGCTGTTGACGAGGGGGGTGTGAAATCCCCTTTGCACGTGCGCTACCCGGCGGCAATCGCGCCCGGAACCGTGGTTCATTCTTTGTCTTCAGCGGTCGATTTGCTCCCCACGCTGACTGAGCTGACCGGCTTGAGTTTTACCAGCGAAAAACCGCTCGATGGCATCTCCAAACTTCCTTGGTTGAAGGACGAGGATACACCCATGACAAACCGCATCGTCGTGAGCCATTGGGGCAAGAGACAGAGCGCCCGCAACCAACGGTTCCGTCTCGACCAGCGGGGTAAGCTCTTTGATATCGAGGCGGATCCGGGGCAGACAAAGGAAGTCACCAATACCTACCCGGAAGTTGCAGAAACACTGGGTAGGGCAATTGAAGACTACCGGAAAAATGTTTTGTCCGAACTCAGCCCACGCAAGGAGGACGACCGTCCTTTCATCGTTGGACACCCTGATGCTCGTTACACCCACCTCCCGGCACGGGATGGAGAAGCCAGTGGTGGAATTGAGCGGAGCAGCAAATGGGCGAATTGCTCCTACTTCACGAATTGGAAGCGGGAAGGTGAGAGCATCTCATGGAAAGCCGAGGTGCCCGAAGATGGCCGGTTCAAAGCCACTCTCTACTACACCTGCTCGGAAGCGGGCGTCGGCTCAGAGGTAACCCTTGAGTCAGCTGGGAACCGACTCGATTTTGTCATCGATGAACCCCATGACCCGCCTTTGCTGGGGGCGGAGGATGATCGCTCTCCTCGAAAAGAATCGTATGTGAAGCGCTTTAAGGAAAAAGAGATTGGAGAGATCGACCTGTCCGCTGGCCCTCAAGTGATGAGGCTCGTTGCCGAGAAGGTTCCGAATGGAGAAGTGATGGATTTCCGCCTTCTCGTCCTGGAGCGTCTTCAGTAAAGCGAACCCTGAGAAAGAAATGAATAAAACAAACCCTTTGCCTTTATCCCGCATTCTCAAGGCGCTTCTTTGTTTCAGTTTTCTGAGTACCTTTTGTTTTGGAGAGAGTAGGCCGAACATCGTTTTCGTCTTAGTGGATGACATGCCGTGGTGGGGCACATCGGTCGCCCAGATGGAGGGAAACCCTCAATCGACCTCTGATTTCCGGGTAACTCCCAACATTGAGCGCATCGCCGAGCGGGGAATGACTTTTTCAAACGCCTATTCAGCAGCCGGCATGTGCGCCCCTTCGCGAACCAGCATCCAAACCGGTCTTTCGCCGGCACGTCACCTTTTCAGCGGAAACAGTAACTTTGGAGATTCCGCTCCCGACGAGGTTTTTTACGAGCTCAAGAGGAGAGACCAGGATGGCTTGCTGATCGAACCCAGTCCGATCGGAACGTTGCAGGATGAGTTTGTGACGATTGGAGAGGCTCTTCAAAAACAGGGCTACGCAACGGCACACGTGGGAAAATGGCACGTCTACGGTGGAGGACCGGAGCGTCATGGCTATGATGTGAGTGATGGGGAAACCTCGAACACCGAAGGGTCACCGAGGAAGAGCGAGATCGACGAAAGCGACCCAAAACGAATCTTCAGTATGACGGATAAAGCGATTGAATTTATCGAGGAGCAGCACCGCGCCGGCAAGCCGTTCTATGTGCAGATTTCTCATTACGCCGAACACAACAGGCAGATGTCGCTGCCCGAAACTCTCGAAGGGATGCTTGCGCTCGATTCGATCGTGGAAATCGAAAGAGATGGAGCTAGAAAGGAAGCCTCGACTCACGGTGCGGCTGTCCGCGACATGGATTCGGCAATCGGCGAGGTTCTGGATCGGCTCGAGGAATTAGGGATTCGAGACAATTCCTATTTCATCGTCACGTCAGACAACGGCAAGGATCTCTACAATGGAGAGGATAGTGTCCTTCGTGGAGACAAGTGGTGGCTTTGGGAAGCTGGGATTCGGGTGCCTTTTATGATCGAGGGACCTGGTATCGCTCCCGGATCAAGGTCGAGCATCAACATCGTCAACTATGACCTACTGCCGACTTTTTACGAGATCGCCGGCGGCGACTCGGTGGCCTTGGAGGATCGCGTTGACGGTCGTAGTCTTCTCCCCGTTTTCAGGGAAGAAGGCGATGAAAGCTTCGTCGACAGATCCCTCTACTTCCATTACCCACATCTCCGGAACTCAACTCCGCATTCAGCCATCATTCGGGGGGATTTCAAGCTCTACACCTTTTATGAAATACCGGATGAACCGCATCTCTACCGGCTTAGTGTAGATTTGGGCGAAACGAAGAATCTGGCTCGCCAGATGCCAGAAACGGCAAGTTCTCTCCTTGACGACCTAAGTGGGTATCTGGAACGGGTTGGTGCCTACCTTCCGAAGCCCAATCCCGATGCGAGCCCGGATGCGGAGCCCTTTGACCCCGAGGTAGAGATGCCGCCGCTCGCCTCGCGTAACTAGTAGGACCAGCAGTCGAGCAGTTTCTGTTTTTTCTCCACAACCGAATCATGACTTCAATGAAGACTTTCCTTCTCCCTTTGCTTCGTTTTTCTGCACTCAGTGGAGCTCTTTCCGGAGTTGCGCCGTTCACCAGCCTCGCGCAGAGCAATGAGCGTCCAAATATCATCTGGGTGTTTTCGGATGATCACGCCTTTCAGACGATTGGTGCTTACGGAGGTCGGATGGCCCATCTAAATCCGTCCCCGAATCTGGATCGTCTGGCATCCGAGGGAATGCGCTTCGATAAATCCTATGTCAGCAACTCCATCTGCGGTCCGGCTCGGGCAACGATTCTGACCGGAAAACACAGCCATGCTAATGGCTTCTACGACAACAAGAGTCGTTTTGATGGATCGCAGCAGACCTTCCCGAAGCTCTTACAGGACGCTGGTTACGAGACGGCAATTATTGGGAAATGGCACCTCACTTCCGACCCGACCGGATTCGACCACTGGGACATCCTTCCGGGACAGGGTCACTACTACAACCCCGACTTTATCAACAGTGACGGAAAATACCGGGAAGAAGGCTATGTTACCGAGATCATAACGGACAAGACTTTGGATTGGCTCGAATCGCAGCGGGATAAAGACAAACCGTTTATGTTGATGATGCAGCACAAGGCACCTCACCGGGAGTGGTCGCCCGCGCCAAAATACCTGACGCTCTACGACGTCGTGGAGATTCCAGAGCCCGACAATTTGTTCGATGACTACGAGACGAGAACGACGGCGGCGCGCGAGCAGGATCTCTCGATCGCGGAAACGATGACCTATGGAATGGACCTAAAAATCCAGGAACGCGACGAGGAAGAAAGGTTGAAAAAACGGGTGATCAGGCGGATGAACGCCGATCAGCGCAAAGCGTGGAACGCAGCCTATCAGCCGAAAAACGAGGCTTTCCTTGCGGCAAATCTGGAGGGAGAAGACTTAATCCGTTGGAAATATCAGCGCTACCTCAAAGATTATTTACGGACGACAAAATCGGTCGACGACTCTATGGGAGCGTTGATGGAATACCTTGAAGAGTCTGGTTTGGCGGACAACACAATCGTCTTTTACAGCAGTGATCAGGGCTTTTATATGGGCGAGCACGGCTGGTTCGACAAGCGATTCATGTATGAAGAATCGTTTCGCACTCCTCTGATAGCCTGGTGGCCCGGAAAGATCGAGCCGGGCTCCGTCAACGAGGATCTCGTCCAGAATATTGACATGGCGGGCACCTTCTTGGAATTGGCTGGAGAGCCGGTTCCGGAAGATCTTCATGGAAGGAGCATCGTTCCGCTTCTTGCAGGAACGAAACCATCTGATTGGCGCGATTCCCTCTACTACCACTATTACGAGTATCCGGGTATCCACAGCGTGCGCCGGCATGAAGGGGTTTTTGGAGGTCGTTACAAATTGATCCGCTTTTACGGTCGGGATGTGCCGGGAGGAGAAGAGTGGGAGCTTTTCGACCTGGAAAAGGACCCTTCTGAAATGAACAATGTTTACAACAACCCGGAATACTCAGGAATTGTCGCCAGCTTAAAAGACGAATTGGAGACTCTTCGGGCTCAATACGGGGCGAACCAAGAGAACACCCAAGGAAACATTCGCAGGAGAAAAAATAGTTCCTAGCTTAGGGTTCTCGGATCTACACCTATTGACTGACGGACCGGAAATTTTGTCAGGCGTATCAGCTGTGGTGCGTTTTCAAAGTCCTGATTCGGGAAGATCAGGATTTTTGGATCAAACCTCAACCGGATTTACTTTTCTTATCGCGTCCTAGCTACTCAAAATAGAATGAACAGCTTGTTGTGCGGTTACTTGGGGTTCAGTGCACAAGGAAACCGGTATCGAGCTTTTCTTGCTTTGGGCTAGCGTTTCTGTAGAGGCGGAATTTTGAAAAATAGTTGACTATTTCGGTGAGAGTTGGACACTTTGCCGCAAGAATGCGAAAACGTTTTCGCTAAAAACCACAGTCTACCCCATACCACCATGAAACCCTCCAGTTGCATCCGCTGTTCTGCCGGCTTCTTAGCCTTGGTATCTCTAACGATAACCGCCCATTCGCAGACGTTTTTTAACGCCGACTTCTCCTACTCGTCGACGCCAGATTTCTCGAGCACCACAGACTTCTCCGACCTGAACGCAGGAATGACTGGTCTAGTGGGAACTTTCTCGGGCGCAACAAACAGCGCCGTTTTGAGTTTTGCTAGTGATGAAACGAATGCCCCACCGCAAGTAATCGATGCGCTAGGTGTGGACGACCAAATTGCAGCTACAGTATTGACAGCAAATCTTACCTCTGCCGCCGCTTTCGGTGGGGGTCTCCAAGCTTCTTTTTTCCTCGCTTCTCGTAGGGGAAATAATAATGCAGGCGACGACTACTCCATCGTTGGCTATGATGCCTTCGACAACGAAGCCTTTCATTTAGCGATTGGCACCGACAAAAACGGTGGAGGTCAGACTGAGCGCATTGGCGTCGTGACAGGCGGTGGAGCAACCACAACTTTCGATCTGACGACAGTATCCGGTGTTGACGCTATTGAAGATCTAGACGCCACAAACAGCGTGTTGGCCGGCGGTTTTATCACCCTCACGTTGAACACTGATGGGTATACGATTGGATTTTCTTCCGTCACTGGAGGACCGGTTGCGGATAGCATTGGGTACCTCACGGATACAATTGCGTACAACGGAGCTGCAACATCACTGTCTAGGATAGAGTTCCAGCTTGCAGGTGCTCCGGGTGGAAACAACGCTAACCGGTCCGGGATTTATTTAGACGATCTAAACGTTTCGATCATTCCTGAACCGTCAGGATTAGCTCTCGTCGGAGGGTTTTTATCATTCGGACTCGTCGCAGTCAGGAGGCGTCGCTGAGTCACTTGAACTCGAGAACTTGAAATCCCGTCTCTGCGAGGTGGCGGGATTTGTGTTTTACCCTTGCACAGATTTGTAATGAAGCCGCCGGTTTTTTCCGCCCTTCTTTCTACGGCTTTGCTCCTGGTGGTCTGCTCGAGGTTACCTGCCGAGACGCTGTTTTATGCAGATTTTGAGTATGCGTCTGGATCCCCGACGGTTGGAACAAACGCTGCAAATATTGGTAATGGTATGTCTGGTTTGGTCGGTAGCTTTTCGGGGAGCTTGCCGACCGCAGCGACCTCGGGAGGGGGTCAGGGGCAATTTCAGCCAGAGTTGATCGGGTTTGTTGAGGGTTCCGGTGATACTTCGCTGTTTCTTGATCGCCCGGACGAAAATCAACCAAACGCAACCGGAAGTTTTAGTGCGAATCTGAGTTCAGTGCGGAATCTTGACGGACTCGTCGTTTCTTTCGATCTGGCCACCCGCCGCGGAACGAATTCAGGTGATGGCTCCTACCGGATTGTTGGCTACGATAGCTCGGGCAACGAGTCTTTTCATCTCTTTGTGAGCGCCGACAAGCTGAACAACCCCGGTAGTCGAAACCGCATGGGTGTTGTCTACGACGGTGGGACTGGACCGGAATACGATCTGGTTACGGAGTTTGGGGGGACCGGTACGCCGTTGGATGACGACCTCTTTCAAACTGCGAATGTTGGAAGCCAAGCGGGAATCCAATTGACGCTTGGTGCCAGTAGTTACGCTTTGGATTTCGACGGTGCGTTTAACAGCAACAACCAGTTTACAGCAAGCTCGATTCCTTACAATGGAACCGCGTCCCAGCTCGCTCGAATCGAGTTTAGCTTTGAGGCCTCGACGGGCTACCAACTCGACAACATTCTAGTGACCAACACCAACCCTGGTCCCTTGCCAACCCCCGACAGCCCGATCAATTTGACGGTTCAGGCTACCGACGGTCAAGTTGTTCTGGACTGGGCTGACGACACTTCCGGGGCTCTTGATTTTTACTCGGTCTATCGGTCGGAGAGTTCTCCGGTCACCACTTTCGCTTCGGTTGTTGGAAGCCCCAGCGACAGCAGCTTCACGGATACGGGCGTGACCAACGGCACGACTTACTACTACGCGGTTCTCGCAACAGCAACGGATGGTAACTCGTCGGTTTTGAGTGAAGAAGTCGCCGCTACCCCCATGATAGCCGCACCGCCTACTTCGGAGCTTTTCCTTTCCGGTTTCAGCATCAACCCGTCGAGCGGTGATGGCGAAGTGACGATCCACGGGTCTGCAAACAAGATATATAAACTGGTAAACTCGGATAATCTGGATTTTGAAAGCCCAGACGAGGATCCGGTTCCATTCACCGGAGCGAGTCGCGGAGTGTTGGGAGAGTATTTGGATAAAATTTCTACAGACGGTCAGGGAGAAGCCACTGTTCAGTTCAATGTAGGTTCCAAAGATGCGACCTTTTTCCGGGCGGAGACTTCCGTGCCCTCGAAGCCAAACATCATTATCTTCTTCTCGGACGATCAGGATAAGGAGCATTTGGGGGCTTATGGCGACCAGAATGCGGACACACCGCACATCGACAGTTTGGCAACGGACGGACTCCTTTTTAACAGTTTTTACGTGGGATCCGCAGTCTGCTCTCCGAGCCGCTATAGTCTGCTTAGCGGTCGTCATGCCTCACGAAGTCTCAAGTATCAAGACGACGTTCCCGCCGGGACGCACAATAACGTGCAGTGGCAGCCAGGGCTCGATGGCGACCCAGTAATGCATTCCCTGCCGGGTGTCCTACAGGCGAATGGATACATGACCGGAATGGTCGGCAAGTGGCACAACACACCCAAGTCAATCCTACCTCATGCGATCGGGAACGGCAGCGATGAGATAGACAATCGCGCTGAACCTACGGACCTTGATTGGTTCACGGATACGGTGCCAAAGTTGGAGGCCAACTACGCTGCCATCGTAAATCGGATCAAGGAACAGGGGTTTGATTTTGCGGATGGGGTTTTCATCAGCAACGTGCTCGGAGATTGGCTTCCGAGGTATTTGGAAGTGCATTGTCAGGAGTTCATCACAAAGGCCGGGCTCGATTTTATCGACCAGAGTGTGGCTGCTGAGAAGCCCTTCTTCCTCTACATGGCGGCAACCGTTCCGCACAGCCCGAATCCGGGTGTGTCTCTTCAAAACGATGACTTTCGAACTCCAATAGGGGTCTTGCCAGAGCTGGAAGGGGTCCAACCTTCTCGCCAGAGTGTCTTGGACCGTGTCTCAAACAGCAGTGACCGCGGGTCTACCTGGTTCGATGACGGAGTGGGAGCTATTCTTGATAAGCTCGATCAGCTGAATATCGCCGAGAACACCTTGATCCTCTACATCAGCGATCATGGGTCGCAGCCAAGCAAAATGACCTCTTATGACGGAGGAGCCCGCGTCCCCGGAATCGCTCGCTGGCCGGCGGTAATCGAACCGGGACGGGTCTCTGACGCGTTGGCGACAAACTATGATGTCCCGGCTTTGGTTTATGATATCCTTGATCTGCAGATTGATCCGGCGGTGACGGTGGATGGGGTGAGCTTCCTCGCTGAGCTGATGGGAGAGGAATACGTGCGGGAGCACATCTTCCTCGAAATTGCGAGCGAGCGAGCGGTCGTTACCGATGACGGTTTCAAGTATATGGCGATTCGCTTCCCGCCCGATATCCAAGCGGATATCGACGCCAACGGAACGCTCTACGGCCACGATGCCACCTTGGTTCCGTTCGACGAGAACCGGGATGTTCGCTACAATGCGAGCAGCAATTACCCGCGCTACTTTGACCAGAATCAGCTCTATGATTTGAACAACGATCCCAGAGAGAGAACGAATCTCTATGACGATCCAGACTACGCCGACAAGCAGGCCGAGTTGCGGGCGATCCTGACTGAATACTGTCAGGGGCTTGAGCACATCTTTGGCGAATTCAAGACGGCCGAGGATTTTCAGCAGTAACAGGGTTTTTTACAAGTTTCCAAGAGCCACTCCCCATGTCCAGTCGATGCAGAAGTTTGAACAAGTGTAGGTTGGTCTCGACCTTCGGCTTACCTGCTTATCTCCCCGCGAAAATCAAGAGTCTTATTTATGGTTTCGCGATCTTGTTCGCTGTGATGCAGCTATCTGGACAGGTCTCTCTGGACTGGACAAATGGACAAGACAGTGACGGTAGCGGACCCTGGGCCATTGAAGTAACTAACAATGCTGGCAGTCCCGCGTATGGGACAGTAGTGGGTGGCGGGCAACCTGCATTGAGCGGAACCTTCACCAACGAAACGTCGGACGCCTTCACGATTACTTTGCAGGGCTTGGATACCAATTTTGACCCACTTGATTTTACGAGCGGCTCGGCAGCGCAGATCAGAGCGAATAGTACAGGTGCCGGCGTAACTACCGGTAATGGAAGCCTTCAGACCAACGAAGGGATTCTGATTACTTTTGACAGTCTTTCCGGTATGAGTGCGGCCAGCTCTTTGGAGCTTTCGGCAGTGGATGCGAATACTGCTTCCGACGTAGATATCTACCTGAACGAAACGCGGGTGAGTAGCACGGATTTGTTTGCGGGGATCACGATCAGTCCGAGTGACCAAATCGCCCTAGTCCATAATCTGACCACAGGTGGTAGCCGGTTGCTTAGCTTGACCTTCGACGTTATTCCTTCGGTAAATGCAAGCCCCCCATCCAATTTGAGAGCAACCGTTGTTGATTGGCAGGTTCAGCTCGACTGGGATGAAAACAATTCGGAGACCTTTGACTTCTTTACGATCTATCGCTCCACCTCCTCTCCGGTAACGACTGACGACGAGGTTCTAGCGGTGAAGTTCAATAGTGGGTATTTTGATGTCACCGCAGACAACAACACGACCTACTATTACGCAGTCACTGCTACAGGATTGAACGGCGTCGAAAGTGCTCTCAGCACTGAAGTTTCGGCCATGTTGGCGGAGCCGGGTCCTATCCAACAGTTGGATGCGAGTCAGGCGGCGAGCGTGGTGGGGTCTCCAGTTGTCCAGTGGACAGACCAATCGGGGAGCGGGAACAACGCTTCGGCGGCCGTAGGTAGCGTCTTTTATACTGGGTCGGGTTTTTTGGAGTCTGGCCTTGCAGGGATTGAGTTTGGCTCAGTCAGCAACAGTCTGGCGCTATTTTCATCGTCAGAATCAGATGCTTGGCTAGACCAATCCGCTAGTGCTGACGGATTTTGCGTTCTGATCGCCTTCAAGTGTAACCAGTTGGTTTCTGGTGGATTCAACGATCTTCTCGGAAACTCCACCAATGGTATTGCGGGGTTACAAATTGGCTACACGTCGAGCGGGCAGATTCAGGCATTCTTAGGAGGTCAGCAAATAGCAAGCACCGGTGATCAAAGAGTTCAGCCCGGTGATACGGTGGTGATCGCGCTCAACTACAATGCTGACACGCAAACCTACGAATTGTGGGAAACGAAGAACTTTGCCTCCGTGACAGGCTCGTTGAGTAGGCAGGATTTTTCGACAGCGAACGCGGTGACCCTTGGAAGCATTGATGTTAGCAGTCAATTTCTCAACGGAATCGTCGGCGAGGTGCGAATCTTTGACACTGCACTCGACGATGGGCTGTTTAGGAAGAATCGTGAGGCACTACTTCACCGGTGGGTCTCTCCGCCAAACATTATCATGATCCTGGGCGATGACATGGCTTGGTATGACACTCCGGTGCTGATGGATGATCGTATGCTGAACTCGGCGCAGTATATTATGCGTCGCCTCGAGGACCCCGAAAACCCCGGACAACTCTATCGTTGGAATATGCAGAGACTGGCGGATGAGGGCATGCTCTTTCGCAACGCCTATTCAGCCGCACCGCAGTGCACGCCGACCCGCGGAAGTTTGCAAACAGGCCAAACCACCGCACGCAATCGAGTCGGTGTCTTTCTCTCTGGAAGTAGCCGCTACTCGGAGTACGATGCGCGCAACTCCTTCAGCAATTACCCGGTAATTCCGAACGGCATCGAATTACCATTCCCGGATACCATGGTGACCATTCCGGAAGCGCTGAGCCCAATGGGGTATTACTGTGCCCACTACGGGAAATGGCATTTGAGTTCGGACCCTGCAGTCGAAGGTTACATCGAATCAGATGGGGATACGAATAATGACGAGGGTAAAACCTACGACTCCAACAACGAGCAAATTCCGGTAGACATCGAAAATCCGAAAGACATTAAAGGCATCACCGACCGGACAATTGAATTTTTGAATAACTACGCTGCAAACGGTAAGCCCGTCTACATCCAGCTTTCTCACTACGCGGTTCATAACCCGTGGGAGTGTTACCCGTCCTCGCGGGCACTTTTTCAGAACGACCCTGATATCCTTGCGAACAACAAGGGCGAAACGGATGTGACTCAGTTGAACCGGAAGCGGGATTACGCGGTCTTCTTTGGGATGCTTTATGATCTGGATCAGAGTATTGGTCGCATTCTGGATGAGATCGAGGCACTCGGCATGCTGAACAACACCTACATTGTTTTTAAATCCGACAATGGATACCGTCGTTTCAACGGCGACGAGGTAGGACAACCACATTACGGGGACAAATGGTTCCTCTGGCAGGGCGGCCTCCGCATCCCGATGTCGATTACCGGGCCGGGAATTCCTGGTGGTCAGATCTCAACCGCCAATGTAGTGACTTATGACCTGCTCCCCACCTTTTATGATTGGGCTGGAGGCGACCCTCAAGATTTGGCGAATATCGATGGGGTAAGTTTGGAAGGCTTGCTGGAGGGTGAGACCCCCTGGGACGCATTTTTGGATCGCTCTCTCTACTTCCATTACCCGCACTACCGGAGTTCGATGCCGATGTCTGCTATCGTGAAGGGCAAGTATAAACTGGCACACAGCTGGGACGGGACGATTCGGACAGACATTTCGATGGAGAACCCGAATATGCTCTTCGATCTTTCCAAGGATCCCGGCGAGTTTAACAACATCAACACGAGTCCAGGTGACAATGAAACGGCAAGTCTCTTGTGGGCAGATCTCGACAGCTATCTGTCCAGCGTGAGTGCGTGGCGTCCGCTGAATAACGAACAGGCATTTCTGGCGGATGGTGGAGCGAGTTTTTCGAGTAACAGTGACAAAGACAAATTTCCACCATTTGAAGGGAGTCGCGGCAGTGGGAGCTCACCCGTGGACGACTGGTTTGAATCTTGGGGGGTAAATCTAGGAGGTGACGAGGAGGACTACGACTTGGATGGAGTGTTCAACCTGCTCGAATACGCACTGGGTCGTAATCCTACCTTCGCAGAATCTCCCGGTGAAGGTGCGCCAATTTTTGAAATCAGGGATGGTGAGTGGCTGTTCAGTTTCGCTCAGCGAGCGCAGGAGGGGGGACTCGACTACACCGTTTGGACGTCCGTTGATTTAACGAATTGGACCCAATTGACTGACGAAAATCTGCAGATTAGTCGTAGCGGTAGTGATTTTGATTGGGTTGAAGCTGTGCTACCAGACCAAAGTAGAGTCTTCGTGCGACTCGAGGTCAGTAGGTAACCTTCGATCAATGATCTGTCGTTCTTCAGCGTTTTTGTAGTCGCTGAAGAACCGAAGAACCAGCGAAAATGAGTCCTTTTGGCGAAGTAATTCAGTGGCAAAATAAGTTGACATCGGATAATGATAAAACGATTCTTCGTGGGTCGGAAATTTGTTAATTTCGAGATAAGCAAGATACCCCTATGTTCAATTCCTCCAAGATCCTCCGTATTGTTTCTGTAATCAGCGCAGTTTTTTCGTTTGGGACCGTTTCTCAGGCACAGGTTGTTGTGGATGCCCAATCGGGTAATAATTCCAACCCTGCATTCACCCTTGGTTTTTCTTCGATCGACGGAGTGACAGTCGCGCAGCGAACCATTTTCGAAGGAGGCAGTTTTACTGCTCCTTCGGACGGTGATTTGATTCAATGGAACATTCTCGCTCAACTTGGATGGGACGATTCCGCGGCCTTGCTCGCGGCTGACCCTAGTGCATACATTTCCGGACTAACCTCCGGCGGAAATGTCCACAATCAGGGCGGGATTGGACTTGGGAATGCAAACGGCAACAATGAAATCGACGGGGCAGACGAAATCCTCTTGTTCACCTTTACAACAGTTTCGCTGGGTGTGGGCGGCGTTTTGGAGTTCTCGGATATGCTGCTTACCGACACTAGTGGTTCAAATAACAACTTCCAGTTTGATATATTCCACTATGATGCCTCAGAAAATTCTCTCGCCCAGACTGTCGTCGGGGGTGCCGGCGCAGGGAGTGGAACGTCCGGGTTTATCGCAAATATTGAAGTAGGCGACCAAGTGATCGTCGGTCCAGGGGACCTTGCAAATAGCGACTTTAGAATAGCGAATTGGTCCTTGGATATCGTTCCGGAGCCATCTTCCTACGGCTTCATAATGAGTGGTCTCGCACTCGCCTTCGTGTTTTTACGCCGCAGACGGTAGCGCAGTCATCCTAGCCTGAACGGTTACGGTTGGAGGCTGTCTTCGAGACGGTTCGGGTTATTCCAAGTGCACCGTCCCTCTACCGTTTTGTCATTTCGGCGTCTTCAATGATTCGTTTCCTGCCAGCACTTTTTCTTTTCTGTGTCGTGGCTACCTTTAAGCCATCGAGTGCTTCCACGGTTCTGAGTGATCCGGATGCCACGCCGGAGACGATTGTGCTTTACGAAAACCTCCGAGAGGCGGCGAAAGACCATCTTCTTTACGGTCAATATCGGGCCTACACGTTCGGAAAGCATACGCAGCCGGAAGAGCATCGTGAGAAAGAGCCAAGGTTTGATCAGACTGACGCCGGCGCTCTCGTTGGCGCGCACCCGGCGGTCGTTGAGTTTGGTCTCCATAAACCCGAATATTACGACTATTGGAAAAAACTGGCGCCCGAACTGCACCGGCGCGGCGTGATCATCAGCCTCAGCTCACACTCACGGAATCCAGACCTCGAGATCCCTTACAACGACTCCCACAAAGACAACCGGGGTGATCCGGTGACCAAGGTCCTCGACCGTAGCAGTGCTGACCACCAGGCCTACATGGAGGTGCTGAGAAGCTATGGTGAATTCATCCGTGATTTGCGTGACGATGAAGGTAAACCCATCCCGGTTCTTTTGCGCCTTTACCACGAACATACGGGTGGCTGGTTCTGGTGGGGGAGTCGAACCTGCACTCCCGAGCAGTTCAATGAGCTTTGGAAGATGACGATTGACTTCTTCCGTGACGAAATGGACCTGCACAACCTGATTCTGGTCATCTCGCCGGACAAACCGTTCACTAAGGAAAAGTATCTTTCACGTCTTCCCGATCTCGAATACGTTGATATCATGGGGATGGATGCCTACATGGGTGATCCTGAACAGTTTTTACTCTGCGCTCGAAACACCGTGGAGTTGGCCCGCGAACACAATAAGATCCCGGCCATCACAGAATTCGGCTTTCGCAGGGGGTTTAGCCAGCAAACGGATCCCCAGTTCTACACAAAGATGTTCTTGGAAAACATTCAGGAGGATCCGGTGGCTAATGAAATGGCTTTCGCGTTGACTTGGTTCGGTCGGAAACCGGAGGGGAGTGAAGAGCCGGTCAATTGGACTGCTTACGATGATGAGCCAACCACGATGCACATTTACCCGGACTTCGTGAAATTTCGAAATGACCCGTGGACGGTTTTCGAAGGCGACTTGCCAAATCTTTACCAGTAGCGAGAGCATCATTGACGGTGGATATTGCCGACTGCCAGTGCCACGGTAGTTCACCTTGAACCCGCCCGTATCCATAGTCTCGATCACTTCCAACAGAAAGTGAACCAAATTGTCTTCGGGCAGCCAGTCCCTCAGAGCCGCCCTTCGACAAGCTTAGGACTGGAGAGGGCAACCGCACTGGCGTATTGCGGCTTGTGCCGCGCCGTAGCAAACGAAAACATCTGTCAAGGCGAAGGCTGGACTTCGCTCACAGACCTTGCTGACATCTGCAAACACTCAACCATCCTCTTGGACTTTGCCACGCCAAAGTCGAATAATAGCAGCCTGTCTCCGGAACTTCTTCGATCTGCCGCAACCCTAAGACGCTATCTTCGTCCGTGAAGATCACGTAGACGCTCAGTCCGACAGGCTGCTAGGGACGCACCCATTGCCGATAGGTTCCCGGTTCGTGCCAACTTCTCCAGTTCTCGGGAGCCGGAACACCATTGACGGGATCCTGCCGGTCTGGAGGAATGCGTGCGATTCCTTCAGCCATTTCGTGCCATTTGGCGACCATTTCTTCAGTCCGCTTGGGATATTCTGCTGCAAGATCGACTTGTTCGGTTCGATCCTCCTCTAGATTATAAAGTTCCCAGTCGTGATGGTAGAGACTCACAATCTTCCAGTCGCCCTGCCTCAGCGCCCGACAATTCGCAAACTCAAAGAAGAGTTGCTCGTGCGGCTCGCGGGTTTTGCCTTCGAAGAAGGGAACAAGCGTTTTGCCCTGAAGCGGCTGAATACCCTCTTCTTCCGGATATTCAGCTCCGGAAACTTCAAGCACAGTGGCCATAACATCGATTAAATGGGATGGTTCAGTTTCGAAGGTCCCCGGTTTCTGAATACCAGTCGGCCAATGAACAATGAAAGGTGTTGAAATTCCACCCTCGTGCTGGGTCTGCTTGTAGTGTTTGAACGGGGTATTACCCACGGTGGCCCAACTACCGCTGTAGCAAAGGTGCGAGCCGCCCTCCCAAGCGGCCTTGTCCATCCTTTTGGTCCGATCAAACGGGCAGGCTCCATTATCGGAAAGCAGCATGATCAGGGTGTCTTCATAAACACCCTTCTGCTTTAGAAAATCAACGAGCCGACCCATGTTTTGATCGAGGCTGTCTACCATGGCCGCATAGACGGCCATCCGGAAGCTTTCGAAGTCCCGTTGTTCGTCCGAGAGACTTTCCCACCGCGGCACGTGGTTTGGAAGCGGCGGCAACCTCATTTCGTCCGGGAACAGGCCGATCGCCTTCTGCTTGGCGAATCGGCTGTTCCGAATGGCTTCCCATCCGGAGTCATAACGCCCCAGATATTTCAGAATGTCTTCCTTTCTTGCCTGTAGCGGATAATGCGGAGCATTGAAGGCGAGGTAGTGGAAAAAGGGTTTCCCCGAATCAATCGATTCCCCGAGAAACTCCAAACTAAAGTCGACCATTGCGTCGGTCGCGTAGAAGTCCTCGTCGAATTCCGTCCATTTCTCACGCCCATGGCGGAAGGTTTCGTTTCCGCGGAAAAAGTCGGTTGCACCGGAAAGATGGCCCCAGTAGCGCTCGAAACCGAAATCCAGCGGATTGCCGTCCAGATGCCACTTTCCGCTCATGCTCGTTGTGTAGCCGGCGCTAGCCGTCACTTCAGCGAGGGTGGTGCCTCGGCTCAGGCTACGGCTGCCCGCTTGCTCACAATACAGTCCGGTTAGAAGACTTACCCGTGATGAATGGCATTTCGATGTGTTGTAGAACTGAGTGAAGCGCAGGCCATTTTCTGCGAGTTTGTCGATATTCGGAGTTTCTATCTCGCTGCCATAGCATCCAAAATCCGCGTAGCCGAGATCATCAACCATGATCACGAGTATGTTCGGGCGCAGTTCTGCGCGTGCATCGATGACGAGGAGTCCGAAAAGGGTGCTTAGAGCAAAGGAGAAGAGTTGCCGGGGTTTCATGGGACGCAGCGATTGGGAAGAGGAAAGGATGCTGGATATCGATAATCCTTCCAACCCAGTTATTCCAGTTTTTCGGGGCAGCAGACAAGTCTGATCGACTCTCTGGGCTGGACTCTCGTGGTTTATTAGACTTAGTTTTCGAGAGTCGAAGGAAGAAAGAAACGTGTAGTCCCCAAGACGCAGCTTGTGCTGCAGAATACTCGAAGAATGCCCCCAAAACTTCAAATCCCGCGAACGTCGGAAATCTTGAATAAAGGTTTATTCATTTGGATTGCATGTGCAGTCATGGTGATTGTTTCGCCTCTTTTGGTTCCTCATCCGATTCAAGCGCAGTCTCAGTCGGAGCCTTCTGCTCCTCCCAATGTGCTTTTCCTTATTGTTGATGATCTGAACACTTGGTTGCTCGAGGACGCAGATCGCTACTCGGGGAGGGTAGTTGCGCCAAATATCAAGGGACTGGCCGAAAGCGGCGTGAATTTCGTTTCAGCGTACACAGCATCGCCGGTTTGCACGCCCTCTCGAACGGCGGTTCTCTCGGGAATCGCACCGTGGCGTTCGGGAATCTACAACAACGGCTATCCAACGGATGCCAGCCTAGTGATTCGTGACTCGATATCGCTCCCAGGATTGTTTCGACAGGCAGGTTACTACACAGCCGGTTCTGGAAAAGTCTCACATGGCTACAAGATTCCCAAGAGTGACTGGGATGACTTTTTCAATCAGTTTAAAGATCCCAAGCCGCCAAACGTGCCATTGAATGGATGGGCGGCCGACAAGACAGGTAGGGTCCTCACTGCGGACTGGGGTCCTTACCACTTGCCCAAGGAGGAGATCAACGACTGGAAATTTGCGGATTTCGCGATCGAGCAACTCCAGAAAGAACATACACAGCCGTTTTTCATCACTTGCGGAATCTTCCGCCCTCATAATCCGTGGTATGTGCCACAGGAATACCTCGACCTCTACCCGCTCGATGAAATCGTGATTCCCGAGATTCTTGAGAGTGATCTCGAAGATGTAGCTCCCAAGGCGCAGAGGCTTGTGCAAAGAATGTCTTTCCTGCCGGAGATTCGTGAGCGCGGTCTTCACAAAGAAGGGATTCAGGCCTACCTGGCGGCCACAACGTTTGCGGATGAGCAAATTGGACGTGTGCTGGACGGACTGGAGGCAAGTCCCTACCGCGACAACACGATTGTCGTCTTGTGGAGTGACCACGGTTGGCATTTGGGAGAAAAGCTCCATTGGAAGAAGGCGACCCTCTGGGAGGAGTCGACCCATTCGTTGCTCATGATCCGGGTGCCAGGCCTGACTTCCGCTGGACAAGTCTCCGAGCAATTCGTGTCTCTTTTGGACATTTACCCGACTCTGACCGAGCTGGCGGGCGTCGAGCCTCCGGAAGGACAACTCGATGGCACCTCGCTCGTCCCCTTGCTTCGAAATCCAGCGGAACCGACTCCATCCCGGGCCATATCCGCCTTCGATTCCGACATCTCGATTCGAACCGAAAGGTATCGATACATTCGGTATTCAACGGGGTTTGAAGAGTTCTACGATTGTGTGAGAGATCCTTACGAGTGGACGAACCAAATCGACAATCCCGAATACAAAGAAGCGATTGAAGAACTGAGGAAGAGGGTGCCGTCCCCAAGTGAAATGGCTCCGGAAGCAGGAAAGAAAAAAGGACGGTCTCAAACCTGATTGCGCACAGAGGGTAGCATCACCTGTAGGGAGCTACAAAAATCCTACCGAACACGACCTGAAGCTCCATGCGGGAAATCCCAGTAACTTCTTTTCCCGGACAAAGGCTATTCAAGTCTCGTTGGCACCACCAAAACCGGACGATTTGGGCGGCTGCTCTGTTTTGTCTGGGCAGCCCTCGCGTGGGAAAATGCTCTTATCTATCTGTTCTCCGCCCGACGGCGGCGAGAGAGAGCGAAAACCAACGCACACAACCCGCCGATGGCAGCATACGAAGATGGCTCTGGAACGAGGTTTAGCGAAAAGGAGTCCACTCGAAATCCTCCTGAGCCGGATGATGCCAGTCTGCCAATTGCGAAGCGGTCACCATCATTGATCACGACCGGAGTGGAAAGAATGCCGTCCACGTAGGTTGCTACCTGAGTTCCTGTTGTTCCGGTCCCATACGAGTAGAGAACGCCGGAGGAATCTCCATCAATGTCAATGCCTGTGAGGACAAAAGTGTTGCCGTTTGAATTCAAACTACCCGTGTCAAACTCAAAGAGAATCGCTTGGCCCGAATTGATTGCGTTGTTCGTCGAGCCGTTGACACCAGCACCATCGTTGTTCGCGACTATACGACGAATTCCTCCAGCGTCGGCGCTATTGTAATCCACAAAGTTGTAGAAGTTATCGGTGTCACCACGGCCCAAAAGGCTGAGGGTAAAGGTGCCGGTAGATCCTGAGTTAGTAAAATCCCCTACTACATCGGGAGTGCCACCACCGACTACAGTGATGCCTAGCGTGGCGACATCAATCGTCCAATCCCAAGGTGCCGTGGGGGCGGAGTCTTGGTCAATGCCGTCAAAATCGACCATGATCTGCGCACTCGAGATAGACGCCGCAGACAAAAAGCCAAGAGAACGGAGGGAGATGAGTTTACAAGAATTCATTGGAGGCTCCTTTTCATTTTGAAGTAAAAGTTGAACCAGACAAAACCGTGAACCATTTGGTAGTGAAGACAAGCAGAATCACACGTTTGAAGCAGGGAAGGTGAACGGCCAGTTTGCGGATGGAAGAAATAAAAAGACGGGTGAGTCTTTCTAGTAGTAGCCAACAAGTGACAAACGGAATTAATCGGCAGGAAGGGGACAGGCCAAAAAGCACTTTTCCTTTAATTTTCGAGACGTTGTAGTCGTTGGCCAGAGAGTTCTTTGAATGGAATCGATATTGGTTCGAAACCAGCTGCCCTTTGCTTCGAGAAGCGGTTTGGATGGTAGATCGGGCAGAGTCGGTTCTGCGATAGGAGGAAGCTCGTTCAGATCGTTTAAAATGTCTACCACTGTTGGAGTCCTATCCGCCGGCAATTGATCGGTTTCGTGAACACCAAGAGGAGTTGGGCAAGCCGAACAAAAGAAAGGACAGTCGATTGGTTCAGGAATATTCTTGGCTCGTATTTCTCGATTCTTACTTGGGAATTTGAATAAACGATTCACCCTTGCAGCTCACCCGGGACTAAACAACGATACGGACAGTGAAACCCCATCTATTTGTCTTCCTATTTGCGCTTCTGCTGCTTCGAAGCGTTGTCTCCTTGTCGGCGAGCGAAAAGCCGATGAACGTTCTTTTTCTGGCAGTTGATGACCTGAATACCTGGCTGCTTGGAGATGAGAATCGCTACACCGGTAAGGTTGTGGCGCCGAACATTCGTCAGTTGGCAGAGAGCGGGGTTCTCTTTGAACATGCCTACACTTCCAGCCCCTACTGTTCACCTTCCCGCACGGCTTTCCTGTCTGGGGTGAGCCCTTGGAATTCGGGAGTTTACGACAATGCGGTTTTGACGGATCAAAGTGTTCCGCTGCAGGAGGCGACCTCGCTTTCGATGCTCTTCAAGCAATCCGGCTACTACACTGCATCCTACGGAAAGATTGAGCACGGGTGGAAGATGCGGAGTTCGTGGGATGATGAGATGCCGCACCGGCGAAATCCGATTCCTCCCAACGCTCCTTACTCTCCGGCAGCTCAGGGAGAGCACGATTGGGGACCGACCCACCTCGATGAAAGCGAGATGCGGGATACGCAGTATGCGGATCGGACAATCGCCCAGCTTCAAAGAGAGCATGAGAAACCCTTCTTTATCGCATGTGGGCTCTTTCATCCGCACATGCCGTGGTATGTACCGCAGAAGTATTTCGACTTGTTTCCACTCGACGAGGTCGTCCTTCCCGAATTGAAAGACGGCGATCTTGACGATTTACCACCTTTGGCGACGCGGGTCCTTACAAAACAGAGGACCGTTGATCGAACGATCAAAACAGGGGAGCACGCGAAAGCGGTTCAGGGATATCTCGCAACGACTGCCTACGCAGATGCACAGATTGGACGCGTCCTTGATGCTCTCGATAACAGTGCTTATCGCGACAATACCATCGTGATTTTGATCAGTGATCATGGCTTTCACTTGGGGGAAAAGAATCACTGGCAAAAGGCAACTCTCTGGGAGGAGGCGACCCACTGCCTGATGATGATCCGCGTCCCCGGTCTGACGCGGCCTGGGCAGGTCAGCGCACGTTTTGTCTCGTTGCAGGATATTTATCCCACCCTGGCTGAGCTTTGTGGAATTCCCGTGCCGGAGTGTGTGGATGGACGCTCACTGGTGCCACTCCTGAAAAACCCTGACGCTCCCTGGGAGAGCACCGCAATCAGTGCGCTTTATGAACGATTCATTTCCATTCGGACGGATGGTTATCGCTACATCCGCTACGGCGAGAGGCAGGAAGAGTTTTACGATATGAAGAGAGATCCGCACCAATGGAACAATCTCGTCCAAAACCCGGAATACGCTGCAATCATCGAATCCCACCGGGACGCGGTTCCGGCATTTGATGAGATGGCGGTTCCTCTTCCGACGAAGAAAAGGAGTAAAAAGTAATGAGAAAACGATCGCTGTTCCTTCTCGGTATCATTTCCGCCTTTGCCTGCGCCCCCTTAGCCAAGGCCGTAGCGGATAAGCGACCCAATGTCTTATTTATCGCTATCGATGATCTCCGGTCGCAGCTCGGATGTTATGGATACGAGGATATGGTCACCCCTCACATTGACCAACTGGCTCGCGAGGGAATTCTTTTCGAACAGCACTATGTTTCGCAGCCGATTTGCATCCCGTCGCGGGCGGCACTGCTGACCAGTCTCCGATCCGAGCGTACGAAGAGTAACGGTGGTTGGGCCAGAGTTCCCGGTGTTCAGACGATCGGCAGGACGTTTGGAGATGCGGGGTATTTTACGGCATCGCTCGGGAAGATCTGGCATCTCTCGGGTGGGAGATTCAAGGAAAGCGTTCTGGATCGCTTCGATTACGAGTGGGGACGATCACTGGATTCGCGCTATGCGACTCCAGAGTTATCGGCAATTTGGGAGAGAGAAAACGAAAACTCGAAAAAGAAGAAAGGTCAGCTCCCCGCCGCTGAGAGCCCCATCGATGTTCCGGATGAAGCTTATGGGGATGGCTTGTTGGCCCAAGAGGCCATTCGGGTCTTGGATGAAGCGGCACAGTCGGGACAGCCATTCTTCATCATGGTTGGATTCTACAAACCGCATTTACCCTTCAATGCACCGAAAAAATACTGGGATCTCTACGACCCCGATAATCTGCCGGGAACCCCGGAACTGGAAAGCCTGCCTGAGGGCGCTTCGCAGTTCGAACTTCGAAAGAGACATGATCTGTGGGGATACCAGGAAGGATTTACCTTCAACAACCCTCCCGAGGGAGAAGAAGCCCGTCACCTGCGGCATGCCTATGCTGCCTGCGTCAGCTTTGTTGATGCTCAAGTCGGGAAAGTTCTCGCTGAATTGGACCGCTTGGGTCTGAGAGATGACACGATTGTCGTCTTGTGGTCAGACCATGGCTACCAGCTGGGGCATTTGGGAAGCTGGACGAAGCTGACCAACTTTGAAATGACGGCCGGTTCGCCACTGATCATCTCTGCGCCTGGGTATGAGCGCGGGCTAAAAACCAAGAAGATCGTCGAGTCCGTCGACCTTTTTCCAACCTTACTTGATCTCTGCGGAATAGCGGAGCTGCAGGTGACGGATGGTGTGACCCTGCGCCCGCTTCTTGAGGACCCCTCTTCGAGTGAATGGAATGAGCCGGCCTTTCACAGCGTGAATCGTGGTGGCAAAGTGGGCCGGGCAGTTCGTGATGCTCGCTTCCGGTATATCGAGTGGCGCGACGGCTGGGAGGACTCTGATCAAGTCCTTGATGTCGAACTGTACGACTACGCAAAACACCCCGAAGAGCGGATCAATGTGGCCGACAATCCCGAATACCGTGGAGAACGGGATCGGTTGGCAGAGCTTCTCTGGACTTGGCAGTAGGAAAAAGGAAATTCGAAAGGCTGTAGAAATGATGAAGAATTATTGGAAAATTGGAATCTTCCTCGGGCTGGTCAGTGGCTCCGGTCTGGCTTTGGCAGTTGATGAGAGTCGCCCGAACGTGCTCTTTATAGCGGTGGACGACCTCCGCTCCCAACTGGGGTGCTACGGTTACGAAGACATGGTTACGCCGAATATTGATTCGCTGGCAGCCGACGGTGTTCTATTTGAACACCACTACGTTTCACACCCAATCTGTATTCCGTCGAGGGCCGCTTTGCTGACCAGTTTACGGTCCGAACGCACTCAACAGGTCTACGGTCCTGCGAAGTGGGTGGATGTCGAGGGCGTGCAAACAGTTGGTCGGACCTTTGGAGATGCAGGTTATTCTACCGCGTCCTTCGGGAAAGTCTGGCACACTACGGGCCGGGTCGACCCTGAACTTGCGGATCGCTTCGATGTCGTTTGGAAACGTTCCGACGACAGCATCTACGCCGACCCTGAACTTTCGAAACTTCGTCAAGAGCTGGACTACAGCGACAGAGAAGGGGTGCGACGAATCAAGGCGCAACTGCCTGCAGCTGAAGGACCGTTTGACGTTCCCGATGAAGCATATGGTGACGGTCAGATGGTAGGAGAGGTCATGCAGTTCATTGAGAATTCAGTGGAGGCGGGAGAGCCATTTCTGGCTATTGTTGGATTTCAAAAGCCGCATCTCCCGTTCAATGCACCCAAGAAATACTGGGATTTGTACGATCCACAAAACCCTCCCGGAACACCCAGGCTTGAGGAACTCCCTGAAGGGGGATCTAAATATGAAATCCGCACAAACCATGAGCTGTGGCGCTACGCGGAGGGCTTCCGATTGAATAAACCGCCTTCCGGAGAAGCTGCCAACCGTCTTCGTCATGCGTATGCTGCGTGTATCAGTTTTGTGGATGCACAGATCGGCAAAATTTTGGCCGAGGTCGATCGGCTTGGTATCCGCGACAACACAATTATAGTATTTTGGAGCGACCATGGCTTTCAGCTTGGACACTTGGGAAGTTGGACAAAGGGCACGAACCTTGAGATGACCGCCGGTTCACCGCTCATCATTTCCGCGCCTAATTTTGCCGAAGGGGCGAAGACGACCCGGGTGGTCGAATCCGTGGATCTCTTTCCGACGCTGGTGGATCTGTGTGGCCTCGCACCTCTCGAAATCACTGACGGGAAGAGTCTTCGGCCACTGCTGGAAGAGCCGATGAGCGAAGAATGGACCTACCCCGGCTACCACCTCGTTCGAAGAGGGGGGCCTCCTCTCGGTCGGGCAGTCCGGGATGAGCGATTCCGCTACGTTGAATGGCGCAAGAGTTGGGAGCGTGATAGCAAGATCATGGATGTTGAACTCTACGATTATCTAAAGCATCCGGAGGAGCGCATCAACGTTGCAGACAATCCGGAGTATGCCAAAGAACGTGAAAGACTGGCCAAGTTGCTTTGGGAATGGGATGCCAAGGCAAAAGCCTCCTCTTCTCTTTGAAGCTTTCTTTTTTCTGCAGATTCAAATGATGCTAATTCGCTGCTGTTGTAGTTTTTTTGCCACACTGGTCCTGTTCTCGGCGACGGTTCTGGCTCAGACTTCGTCTTCGCCGCTTTCGGATCCGGAGGCTACTCCCGAGACCATTCGTCTCTACGAAAATCTTAAGTTAGCGGCAAAACATCGATTGCTTTATGGACAGATGCGGGCGTTTAGCCGGGGGAAGCACGCCCCGAATGCGAAGGAGAGGGAGGCGAATCCGTTGGATTTGAAGTCAGACACACTGGCTTTAGTTGGAAAGAACCCTGCGGTCGTCGAATTTGGCCTTCATCTCTACGATGATTACGAGTTCTGGCAGACCATCGCTCCGGAACTGCATCGTCGCGGCATTTTGATTAGCCTTAGTGCTCACTCGAAGAACCCGGATCTTGAGGTGCCCCATAACAATTCGCACAAAAGCAACGAAGGGGACCCAGTGACCAAAGTGCTCGATCGAGACAGTGCGGACCATCGGGAATACATGAAGGTCTTGCGTCGTTATGGTGAGTTTATTCGAGGTCTCAAGGATGATCAGGGTCGTCCGATCCCTGTGCTTTTCAGGCCGTATCACGAACACACCGGCGGATGGTTCTGGTGGGGCACAAGGACCTGCACCCCGGAGCAATATAATGAGCTCTGGAAGATGACGATCGACTTCCTGCGTGATGAGATGGATCTTCATAACCTCATCCTGGTGATTTCGCCGAGTAAGCCGACGACGCGGGAAAGATTCCTGAGCCGTTTCCCGGGTGAAGACTATGTCGATGTGTACGCTTTCGATAGCTACGCCTACGACGATGGGCCTGAGGTGCTTCTCGAGTGCTCCCGAGTAGTCGTTGAACTGGCGAGGGAGGACGGTAAAGTCGCGGCGATCACGGAGTTTGGATACAAGAACGGGCTCACGAACGAAACGGCTGCCGATCACTACAGCCGGATGTTCCTCGACAACATTAAGAACGATCCTGTAGCCCATGAGGTTGCCTACGCGCTAACGTGGTTTGGAAACGATAGCGATGACGGAGGAAGCAATTGGAGCCCCTACAAGGACGAGCCGATGACAAAGCATATCTATCCAGACTTTGTTGAGTTTTCTGAGGATCCTTGGACGGTTTTTGAGGGTGATCTGCCAAACCTGTACACGTTTGAAGCGAACCGCTAAAAGAAGCTATCCGCTGAACTTTCCGAAGGGAAGTTACCCGTGCTTAAACCATTTACCGGCTGCTGGTCCAACCCGGTGGATTGTTGGAAAAGTAGAGTCTTTCCCTTTGGATCTCAAAGGCTCTTTAAACCCGCTTCTTATTGCTGCGCAGCTGTCGAATAGACGGTTGAAGGGCTGAGATCTTCCGGGTACTTTGGTTTATGCTTAGAAAAATCCCAGTCTGTATTTCCCTAGCTGTCCTGTGCACCGTTGTTTCAGCAGAACGCCCAAACTTTCTCTTTATCTTAACCGATGATCACGGGTATGGGGATACCTCAGTCTACGGAGCTCCTGATTTGGAAACCCCTCACATCGATCGACTGGCGAGCGAAGGAATGCTCTTCAATTCGATGCGGGCGAACTGCACGGTTTGCTCGCCAACGCGCGCTGCGATCCTGACTGGTCGTTACGCGGATCAAGTTGGGGTTCCTGGGGTGATTCGCACCCGGGCCGAAAATTCATGGGGCTACTTCGATCCTTCGGTCCCGACGTTGGCCGACAAACTCAGTGACGCTGGCTACCACACGGCGATTATTGGCAAATGGCATCTCGGTTTGGAGTCTCCGAATACGCCGAACGAGAGGGGCTTCGACTTCTTCCACGGCTTTCTCGGGGATATGATGGACAGCTACACGACTCACCTTCGGCGTGGATTTAACTACATGCGATTGAACGATATTGTGATCGAACCGCGGGGTCATGCCACCGAACTGTTTTCAGACTGGGCAGTCGATTATATTGAAGAGCGGTCTGAGATTCAGGATGAGCCCTTCTTTCTCTATCTCGCCTACAACGCACCGCATTTCCCGATTGAGCCGCCCGATGAATGGCTGAAAAGGGTGCAAAATCGCTCGCCCGAGATGGAGGAAAAGCGTGCACTCAACGTGGCTTTCGTCGAGCACACGGACGATTGCATTGGGCGCGTCTTGAAAGCACTTGACGACACAGGCCTAGCCGAAAACACGGTAGTGGTGTTTACCTCGGATAATGGTGGTGCTCTTTGGTATGCCCAGCGAAACCTGCCGTGGCGGGACGGTAAGCAAAGTCATTTTGATGGAGGTTTGAAAGTGCCCTTTATCGTCAGGTGGCCCGGCGAGGTCCCAGCCGGATCCGAATCCGACTACGAGGGTCTGACTTTTGACGTGTTCCCGACTTTTCTTGAGCTCGCGGGCGCGCCGCGCGCAGGTGGTATTGATGCGGTTGATCTTTCTCCGCTGTTTCGGGGAGAAGACATGCCGGAGGGTCGCAGTCTCTACTTCGTCCGTCGGGAAGGCGGAGTAGCCTTCGGGGGAAACGCTTATCACGCGATTATCCAGGACGGTTGGAAATTGATGCGAAACAATCCTTACTCCGCCCTGGAGTTATACAATCTCGTAGAGGACCCTTTTGAGGAGAGAAACCTGGCATCTGAGGAGCCAGAGCGGCTCAGACAACTTCAAGGAGAAATGAGGCGGTATATTCAAAAAGCCGGATCGGTGCCTTGGCAGCCACCGGCCCAAAAGTGAACGGGGCTTCCTATGGTGGTAATACAGACGCGACGATGAACGCTTTCCTCAATTTTTTGAACAGTTTCGACTGTGGTCAAAAACACTCGTTTGGAGTGCGGGCGGTGCTAAACGATGGTAGGGAGTTTTCCGGTCAGGGACTTAGCAGCGACAATCAGGAATGGCTCTTACCTCTCTGGCACTTAGATAGGGTCTTTTCGGGTCGGTCTCCCGTACCATCGGTCGTGAGACCGATGACTAGGAAAGGCTTAAGGAACATTACCTCAGTTTTCATCCACCTCACGGACTTCGGCCCTGCTCAGTCGATTCGCTGGATGCTACGAAATGAGCCGCTCGGATCCCTCAATAGAGAACCAGTAGAGTCACACTCCTCCTGATGACTATTTCTGTTTCCCCTTTACCGCGGGTCAAAAGATCCAGCAACTTGGAGATTTATGCAGTAAAATCAAAGGACTAAAATAGGAATTGGAGACTCTAAAAGAAGAGGCAGAGCATCCATTTTGGGAAAACGAAAGATGAAAAGGAAAATAGCCCACGCTAGTCTTCGAAAGGCTTTACTCTGTGCCTTCTTTTTTTTGGGAGGCTCCCATTATGCGTTTGCAGGCGAAACGAACGGTCAAATAGATGACCATGAGACCGGGGCGCTGAGGCCTAATATCGTTTTCATTCTGACAGATGACCAAGGATACGGTGATCTCGGGTCGTATGGCTCGGTTGATATTGCCACTCCAGCGATTGATCGACTCAGAGAGGAGGGCATGAAATTTACAGACTTTTACGTCCACAATCGGTGCTCGCCTACTCGTTTGGCCTTTATGACCGGATCACATGCCGATCGGGCAGGGTATTCAAAAGTGATCTACCGTCGGAGTCTGGTCGGAATCCATCCGGACGAAATTGCTGTTGCCGAACAACTGAAGGAAGCAGGCTACGCCACTGGCATAATTGGAAAGTGGCATTTGGGTGAATGGCCTGAAAGTAATCCGGTTCACCATGGCTTTGATTTCTTTTACGGATTCATGGAAACCGAGTCGGGTACCGGCATCTTTCGAAATGAGACTTTTGAGGAGACTGCTGGAAGTAAAACAGACGGCATCCATTCGCCGAAGCTATTGGAGGAGGGAATCCGATTCATCAGAGAGAATAAGGATCATCCCTTTTTTCTCTACTACGCTTCACCACTACCTCACGTAAAATGGCTTCCGAGTGAGCGCTTCAAAGGCTCATCGAAACAGGGAACCTACGGAGATGTGGTGCAGGAGATCGATTGGCAGGTGGGTGAAATCTTGAAGATCCTCGACGAGCTGGATCTTACTGAAAATACCTTGGTAGTGTATGCCTCTGACAACGGTCCCCAGTTGAATATCGATGGGTATGGAAGTGCCGGTCCTTTGCGTGACGGCAAGTGGACGAATTTTGAGGGTGGCATTCGCGTTCCGTGCATCATGCGATGGCCTAGGGTGATACCGTCCGGTTCAGAGAATGGTGAAATTGTCGGAATCATCGATATGTTACCCACCTTTTCGGCACTGGCTGGGGTAGAGTTGCCGACTGATCGGGTGCTGGACGGACGCAACATTACGCCCTATCTGCAAGGGGGTGAGGTCTCTTCGCCAATCCATGAAACCTTTATTGTTCCGGGTTCAACGATCCGGCACAATGAGTGGAAGTTACTCGTCGCGCGACAAAAGCCTGGAGGCGGGGTGAGGCCAGGACGCGGAAAGCAGGATAGGGTCGCTGCTCCTGCGGGAAGTTTGTTCAACCTGGCTGATGATCCGGGAGAAACCACTGATCTGTCCAAAGAGTATCCTGAGAAGGTGCAGGAATTGTCGAAGATTATGGAGTCGTTTATGGCTGAGCTGGAGAGTAGCCAGCGGGAGATCGGATCTATAAAGCCTCCATTAGGTTCGGTAATTTCCACGCCTAGGGACAAGAGATAGACGGCTTAGGGCGAAGAATATTCGTTTCCTCTCAAGAGTCTCATTTGCGGGAAAATAAGGTTCTCCTCAAACCGTTTGGTTGCTTTCAAAAAAAGAGGTAAGCTGATTCGGTTTGCGCAATTTTGCACGGGGTAATTCAGAAGGTAACTTGATTTTCGGCTACGCTCCCTACCGAAATTCGCAGTGCGACCTTTGGAGTTCAGGGTTTTTTAGGGACAAATCCACGACTTGACAGTTTGTGATAAAACGTTTAGCCAATTCCTCGTTCGTCAATCATCAGAAATCTTTTTTGTGGAATTTAGTGTATGTGATTGGAGTGGAGTTAGGTGAGTGATCGATCATCTGCCCCCGAAATTCTCACTCGTCCTTGTACGCATTTACCACGCAATTTGATTTGTTCTCTTTCCAGTTGATTGGGAATACCTACCTCGCTCAGCTCCGGGACTATCCCTTGCACCCCAAAAAATCATGACACCCCTAAAGTTCTTCAAAAAGTATTGTCTTACATTCACTCAAATCGCCAGTTCAAGTCTCTCGTTAGTCTTCCTAGCGCATCAATCCTTCGGCCTACAATTCCCCGTCCGCGTGACCAGCTGGGATATTACACCCCAAATCGAAACGGTGACGGTAAATCTGACTTCGGCGGTAACAGCGGAAGACCTTTATTTGCGAGTCCATAATCTCCGTTTTGGAGGACAGGTCTCTGTGCAAGTCAACAGTGGCGATTGGATCACGATTTATAACAATTCTCCTGAGGTCTCGTTTCCTGATTTCGAACTGAAACAGGACGGGATTGGCGGTATCAACTCAACAATTCGCTTTTATGTGGATATTGATCCAGCTGATATTGTGCAGGGTGGTGAGAATTACGTGCGTATTCGAGTCAACGGCACGGATGGACGCAGTACAACGATTCGTGTCTTGGACCTTGATTTTGTTGATGCCAGCAACGTTTCGGCGGTTTCCACCAGCTTTTCGGATGAAGATCCTTCGACTTGGACTGCGCCGGTAGGATACCAAGATGCAGCTAGTATAGACGCAGGTAGGATACTCTGGGATTCGGATGGAATTCTTCTTGATAACATCGTCGCCCAGCGTTCGATCAAAGCTTCCTGTGCAGCCTGTCACTTTGACGACGGTAGCGATCTGAGGTATTTCAATTTTTCCAATGAATCGATAGTCAGCCGTTCACAATTTCACGGTTTGAGTGAACATCAGGGGAATCAGATAGCAGCGTATATTCGTTCGCTCAACTTGAACCTGCCTGGTGGGATGAATGCCCCTGGTCGTCCTTGGGATCCACCCTTTCAGCCTGGTCCGGACACCGACCCTCAGCAGGGCGATTCTCAACTCACAAAAGACCAAAAGGCGGCCTCATGGTTGGCTGGCCAGGGGCTTGATGCTGTCGCGGAAACGGACGGAGAGATCATTAGCGAACTTCTCCCCGAGGGCACTGACTTTGGTTCGGTAGCAGAGATCATGGACTACACAAAAAATCTCAGCATGCGCGACATCCGTATGACGATTCAGCTACCCGACTGGAATGCCTGGCTACCTGACCACGCGCCAGTGGATATATGGCCGGACGACCTTATGATCGATGCGATCCAGCCAGAACGTCCAGACTATCTTGCGGGAACGAAAGTCAATGAAGGGCCCCAAATCATCTATGAGCGGCTACTTACCGACCTGATTACCAATGGAGTCGCATCCTATGTTTCAGATGGCACACTCTGGTCGAGATTCAGTGCATACATGTCTGATATCGAAGACAAATGGTATGGCGACATGAGGATGAGCCAAGCTGAGTTCAATAATGGCGACGATGAACTCTATGGAACCACCTCGGCTCCGATTATTTTCCCACACATCAGTAGGGACGAGATGCGCAAATCAATCGTTAAGTGGCGTGCCGTAAAAGGCCTTTACCTGGTCCGCCGATTTGAGCTGGAGGATGTGCAACCCGATGCAGCCGGAGTTTTTGCGCCGGATTACACACCCGAATACGATCCGGATCCCTTGTCACTACCCGCACAGGGCACACGTCAGTGGGTCTGGGCTCATGCTGCCCACATCATTAGTAAAAACTGGAGTAATTTCGAGGAACAACTCTACCGGACGGGTAAACAGGAATCCAATCAATGGTATCTTCTCGAAGTACTCCTCAATTCGGGTCCCCGGCGACCAGCAGGAATGAATAGCTATGTGGATTGGGGCTACGTCAAGAACCACATGATTGATGCCTACAATGTGACTAAGCATGACTTCTTTATCACGCGAGCAGCCTACCAAATCAATATGATGCAATCGCGTTATACCGGGAAACCGGCCTTGCCCTGGGTTCCCGGAAATCCCTCAGGCACCGAAAGCCTTTTTAGTAAACTGGGCTTTTCTCAACGCACCCTCGCGCCGAATTTCTTTTACTCTGACGAAACCGCCAACCGCGGACTCTTTTTGTCTGCTGACAAATACGCCCCTGATTTGTGGCGTAGACTCTTCGAGGAATACTTGCACGAGTGGCTCTACATCTACGAGTCCGAGGATGTAAATACGATCCCCCGTGACCCACCTCCGAAAAACGGCGTCTATAAAAATGACCGTAACATCATTGAACACATGGACTACATCCCGGCACCCTGGGACAAGCCATCCGATGTGCAAAGCACCGCGAAGATCTTCCTGTTACCGGATGAGATTTTCTCTGAGGCGACCTATCGTCTTCTGCAGAAGAATCTTCTTCAAGATGCCGGAGTCAATGAAGCTCTGCTGCTAGATTTCGCTCGCTGGCTGGGTAGGGCTTTTCCGAAGGTTCAAGACAACCCGAATGGTGCAGACTGGGATGCTGCTGGTGTTCCACATTGGGATGACCTAATTGTGCCTCGAAATCTCTATCTGCAGAATTTCGAGACGAGCAGTGACTTTAGCGGACTCAGTCGGGAGATGATTAAGGATTCAAACTACGTTAACTTGGTCAGCAGCACGATTCCCCGTAACGGAGGAGGAGCATATGTCGCAAGCCGCAGATTGAACCCAGGGCAGAGTCGGGATACGCAGGCAGGTGTGACGATTCCTTTAAATGGAAAAACTCGTCTGAAAACATCCATTCGGACCGGCTTCAGCGATCAGGACAACACCGGGCACGGAACGATCTCCGGGCGAATCATCCTGACCTTTGATTCAACTACCCAAATCTGGGGACCTTTCATCACGATGAACCCGGATCTCTACAACTATAAGTTCCAAAGTCTAGAGACTGAGTTCAATGTTCCTGCTGGTTCAACCAATCTGACTCAGGTTCGAGTGAGATGGAGTCGCGGAGGAGGAAGCGGAAATGGGGATATCTATCTCGATAATGTATTGGTCGAAGATGCTAGCCCCGTTGTGGACAGTATTGCTCCTTTTGCTCCTACTAACATCAAGGCGACCATTGCGAATGGTGATTTCGGCATCAAGATCCGCTTTCAGCCAAACGCAGCGGACAATGAACCGTTTATTGGTTACAATATCTATCGATGGGCATCTGCAGTTGAAACAAGGTTGGATGCGGTGAAGTTGAATAAAGATCTTCATACGCGGCTCTATGGCCAGTATTTTGACGATACCGCGTGGCCTGGCGTTGAATACAGCTACGTCGTAACAGCCGTCGATGCCGCGGGCAATGAGTCAGTCGATTCTTCGACCAAGAATCAGACACTTCCGAGTGCGCTTGGAGCCGTGCTGCCTGACTGGACTTTCCTGACAAACTACTCGAGTGGCGTTGACTTGTTGCAATGGTTTGGAACACCCAACATTGATTTATTTGGGTTCAAAGTCTACCGTCGTGCCGCAAACGAGAGCGGCTTTACGGAGCTTACGAGTGGCGCAACCATGCTACCCCTCGGTTTTGATGACACTGGATTCATTGATGGGGCATTATACGAATACTATGTCAACCCAGTTACCTCGCTTGAAGAGGGAGACAACTCGGCTTCAGTTCTAAAGGTTGGTGCCCATTACAGCTACGACGCGAGTGTAGCGGTTAATGTACTGGTCGATTCAAACGATCGGGTCACTCAGTGGAACGATGTTTCTGGCTTTGGATTTGATGCGGTCCCGCAATCGTCTGAGACGCAAACCTATCCTTCGGTGATCCAATCTCCGACTAGCCTAGACATGATCGAATTCGATGGATCGAATCGCTTCCGTTTGATCAGTGTTTCCGAGGCAGGCAACATCCTAAATTTCTCAGCTGGTGGTGGAGCAGAGAACAATTCTGGGTTTACCACTTTATGTGCCATCCGCTTCGACAATATCACGAGTGCGAAAAATCCTGTAGTAGCCACGTCGGGTAGCACAAGCAGTGGCTTTGGGATTCGTATCAGTAGCGGCGGAAACCCGGAAGTCTACATCGGAGGAGCTCTCTATCAGAACACCGGAGTGACGATCACGGGGGGCGATACGATTATACTTGGCTTTAGTTACGACAAATCAACGGGCGATTGGACCCTTTTTGAAAGCAAAGCCGGGACAACGATATCTGGTAATACTCCGGCCGCAGATTTTACAGGGTCGAAAGAAATCTACGCGGGTGGAAGTGGAAACGGAGGTCAACGCATTGACGGACAGATTGGTGAAGTCCGTATCCTTAAGGAAGGAATGTCGATTGAGAGCCTGATTTCTGAATGCCTGTACTTAGAGAGTAAGTGGATTGGCGGAATTTAATGTTCTTGAGGATATGAGAAATCAGTGACTCTTGGTTTTCTTGTATTTTCGGGTTTGCTCATACTTCTTCCCTTAAAAAAACCCTGAGCTATTAAGCGTTGTTTGTTGATTAAACGTTTATACTCTTTCCTTTGATTCTCTCTGTTTTTCTCGATTGGTTATGAAAATGTTACCATTTCTGCTCTTTCTAGGGATATTCCTCACTTCAACGGCTTCCAGTGCGGATCGCCCGAATATTGTCCTGATCTATCTGGATGATTGGGCTTGGAACGGGACGCCTGTGAAAATGAATGATTCCATGGAAAACTCTGCCATGCCCATTTTGGAAATGCCGAACCTTGAAAGGCTTGCAGAGGACGGAATGAAATTTACCAACGCTTACGGTTCACACCAGTGTGCTCCGGCACGGGTGTCGGTGCAGACTGGGCAGTCTGTTCCACGGCATGGCTTAACGCTGGTTCTAGGAAGGACTAAGCATGATTATTACGATATGCGGCCACAATATCTTCGGATGCCAGTGATTCCTACAGTCGCAGAGCCATCGCTGAAGGCCGATGCAGTCACCATTCCGAAAGCACTCGCTCCCCTTGGGTATGTAAGTGCCCATGTGGGAAAGTGGCACATGTATAGCGATCCCGGTGATGCGGGTTATGTGTTGCATGACGGAGATACGACCAACACACCCGGAAATACTGTCGGCAAGGCCAGAACTATGCCTGACGATTTAACGGATCCAAAGTTAATGTTCAGTATGACTGATAAGGCTATCGGCTTCATGGAAGAGCAGGTAGAAGCTGGGAATCCGTTTTATTTGCAGATCTCTCACTACGCGATGCATGAGGGGAGGGAATCCACCCAGCAGGCCCGGGAGAAATACGTGAACCATCCGACCGTCTTAGAATTCTATGAGGAGAAGGGAACTTCGCCCGACGAACTGAGCCGAAAAAGTGATCCGGCCAATTGGTTTGCTATGGGAGATGATCTCGACCGTGCAATTGGCATGGTATTGGAGGCGATTTCCGACCTCGGGATCGAAGAGAATACCTATGTGATCCTCGTCTCTGATAATGGCTATCGCCACAAGGAGTTACTTTTGACTGAGGGGAAAGTTCAACCCCTGCACGGGAGTAAGTGGTGGCTCTGGGAAGGAGGTATTCGGGTGCCGATGATTGTCAAAGGACCTGGGATCGAGCCGGGTTCGGTCTTCTCTGCTAATGTGATCAACTACGATTTTCTTCCGACTTTTTTTGAATGGGCTGGTGGCGATCCTGATGAGCTTGAAGACATTGATGGAGTCAGCTTGGCTCGGTTTTTGGCTGGGGAGAAACCCGACGCTGCTTTTTATAACCGTCCACTTTTCTTCCATCTTCCTCACTATCGGTCGGAGATTCCTCATTCTGCAATCATCGCTGGGAACGCAAAGGTCATGCATTTCTACGAACGCCCCGATGTTCCAATGCTCTTCAATCTGAGAGAGGATCCAGGAGAATCCGTCAACGTCGCGAGGAAATATCCTGAAACACATCAAAGGCTTTTTGACCAGATGATGGTGTACCTTGAAGAGGTGGGCGCTCGGTTTCCGAAGGAGAATCCCAATTACGATCCGCAAGAGTACCAGCAGATGGACAAATACGATACGTTTATGGCGTGGGGGCCTTTTGTGGAGGAGCGCCCTCCGGCTTACGATGAGAAATAGGGGAATAGTAAGATTCTGCTACCTAGTGTGGTGTCTGCGAAGTTCGTTTCTAAAAAGATCTCTTGGTAGCCAATTCGCTGTTTCAGGCAAAGAGTCGCTGGAGGGTCCGCGTCTCGCGGACCGTTCGATTATCTGGATTGCCAAGCGTTGTGGACACCGACCGGTCACGAGCTCAGCCGAGTCGAGACGGCGTCCCTCCATGGTTGGGGGATGTTAGTCTGCAGGTTAATTCCCTGACACCACACTAGAGCCTTTTCATAGTCCTAAAACCAAGAGAAAGGAGATCTGTTCGCCCAGTAAACTACGCACCGACACCCAATCATTTACGAAAGAAGAGTTTTCCAATGGATCTGAATAGAAACGGACAAGACGTTGCTATGGAGATTTGTATAGGACCTCTATTCGAGTAGCACGTGCAGAGGGTCGTAAGCGAATTCAATGAACAGTAGTGCTCGTGAGTTTTCTTCGTTTTTGGAGCTGTTCCCAGTTTCTAACTTCGTCTTCAGAGCTCCGTTTTATCTGTGATGGTTAATACCAGATTAAAGACCTATCTCGGTCTAGCATTGGCTTTTGGCAGTCTCTTTGCTCCCACAACTGCGCAAGCAGAGGAATCCTATGCATGGATCGCCGATCTGACCTATCCGAGCGAAGATTTGGTGCCTGTAGTTTCCTTCGACGTAACAGCTGCTCCCTACCACGCGGATCGATTGGGCAAAAAGGACTCCACGGCTGCCTTTCAGGAGGCTTTGTCGGACGCGAATCAACGGGGTGGAACGGTTTTCGCACCGGCTGGCCGGTACCGAATTGATGGAAACCTTGAAATACCGGCTGGAGTCACTCTTCGGGGGGACTTTCGGAAGCCAACTTCGGACAACATTGCTGTTTTCGGAACGGTTCTGTTGGCTTTTGCCGGCCGGGGAGATGCCGATGGAAAGGCATTTATTAGCGTGAAGGAAGGTGGACTCCGTGATCTGAGTATTCTCTACCCGGAGCAGACGATCACCAACATTGTTCCGTATCCGACCACAGTTGACTTGGGCGGTAATTCCGCGATCAAGAATGTCAACCTTTTGAACGCTTACCGCGGTATTGTGACGGGTTCCTTTTCGACCGTAATCAATGTTTATGGTTCACCATTGGATGTCGGGATCGTTATGCTGCGGGCTGCCGCGGTTCCCCGGTGCAATGGTGTAAGGTTTGCACCCCATTACTGGGCTTCCTCGGGACTTCCAGGAGCGCCGGAATTGGAGGCACTGACAAGAGCTTTGGCAGACCGTGACGCGCATGCGATTCAGTTGAACCGACAGGATGCAGGAATCTTTATCGATATAAACATCGCCAACTACCCAACTGCAGTCAAAGTCATGCCCCCGCACGGATGGACCTACTGGCACGACGTCTATATTCTCAACGCAGACGTTGGCTTTCATTTCACTGGTGGCTCCAATCATCGAGTGAATATTACAGGGAGCCGGATTTTTGCCCGACGCGCCGGTATTTTGATGTCGATGGACAAGTCGGATTGGGATCCTCGATGGGCCCGATACAGCAAGAGCGGAAAAGAGTATGGACTGGCAAGAGACTCAGCCGAACTACGTCTTTTTGATTGTGAGTTTAGAGGCAGCGGGAACAGCATTCGCCTAGATGGAACCTTTCGACAAAAAGTCGACGTGCAGAATTGCCTCTTTGAATCGTGGGGGAGCGGGCAGTATGCGATCGATGCGATTGATGCAAATGTAGACGTTTTTGACTCGGTTTTCAGTCAAAGTAGACAGCAGGTCCGCGTAGACGGAAGGGCGAGTCAGCTGAATCTATTCGGCAATCAATTTGCCGGAAAGCCTGATCTAGACGTGAGCTCGGGTGTGACCGCACAGATCGATCATGAGAGCAAATCAGATCGCGGCCAGGAGTTGATTCCTCTGCAGCCGGTGCCAAACACGCTGCCCTCGCGAGTCGGAACCGATTCCCTTTACATCGTGACAGAGCAGCCGTTCAACGCTCCCAACGATGGGAAATCCGATGCTGCTGCCGCGATTCAGAAGGCACTTGATACAGCGGGCCGGGATGGCGGCGGAACGGTATATCTTCCGCAGGGTCATTACCTAATAACCAGCCATCTAAGAGTTCCTTCAGGTGTTGAATTGAGGGGTGTCAATGACTTCATGCCTCGCGGGAAACAGGTTCGGACTATGCTGGTTGCCGATATACCCGGTGATGTAGGTAAACCGGATAATCCTCCTTTGATAAGTCTTGAGTCATCGGAGATCCGCGGCGGATCGGGAGTCAGCGGGGTAACCTTCTGGTATCCGAACCAAGACTACAGGGAGATTAGACCTTATCCGTGGACCGTCCGGAGTTTAGGACCTCAATGCTGGGTTCGCCGGATTTACATGGGAAACTGCTACAACGGAATTGATTTTGCCTCCCACAACAGTGACCGACATGTGCTTTCGAGAGTGAATGGATCCGCTCTTAATATTGGGATAATGGTGGGGCAAACTCCAACGATCGGTTGGATCGACAACTGCCACATCCGCCCGCAGGACTGGGCTCTGAGCACGCAGAAAGGACTGACCTTGGAGTTCCCCGGGGAGAACAAACCGGACAAGAAAGCGATCTTTCGCGGGACGCCTTACAGTTTGATCCCGAACATGCGCGGAAACGGTGCAATCACGATAGGGAGTGGGGCCAACGAACAGATCACGGGTTATTTCACCAATGGAAGCACGCGCGCCTTCGATTTTGTCGACCACAAGGGAACCGGCGGTGGTAATGCCAACATTCTGATTGGCGGAAGTGAAGCTGGATGGGGTGCTTGGATTCAATCCTTGGGTGATCGAGGCGTGACTTTTGTGAACTTCAGCATCAATCCCATGACTCGGCTTCCCTACGTTTCTCCCGAAGACATACCTGAGGGCAATTTACCGAAGGGTATGGTGATGCGGATCGATCCATCGGTTCCTCAATCGACACCCATCAATATGACTATCTCAAAGTTTTACGGACGCGATGAGGTCGAACTGGGCTTTGATGTGAGCGGCGGCACCCTTGCCTTTAAGCAGATGGAGCAGGTGCATGATTACGGTCGGGCGGCGGTTGAGATCAATGGAGGGATTTTTACCAAACGCAACATCAGCATCGGCGAGGAGCTCAATGAATCTTCGGAATTCAATGACTAGCCCAGGCCGTCGGCTTGATCTTGAATAGATCTTTCGCATCAGCGGGGAGATAAGGCGGAGCCTCTAACTTTTCGTTCGGCTAGTTTGTCGTTTGTGAAGTTTGTTTCTAAAAAGATCTTTGAGTAGCGAATTCGCTTTTTCAGCCAAAGAGTCGCTGGAGGGTCCGCGTCTCGCGGACCGTTTGATTATCTGAATTGCCAAGCGTTGCGAACGCCGAGACGGCGTCCCTCCACAGTTCAGGGTTTCACTGACTTTTCTGACTCACGCAGCTGGAATTCGACTCCAACCGTTACGCGTTTTCCCAATCGCGATCTTCTCGCGTGTAAACTTTGCTCGCCTCGTTTGAGGTCCGGTCGGTCGTAAACGATTCTTCCCGAGGGTCCCATCCGACACGATGCCCTTCCCGCAGTGCAATGTGGCCCACATGCAAAGCGGTGCACAGGCGGTGGCCGGCTTCCGGGTCGTAAGCGGTTTCACGATGACCGGCTACAATCGCGTCGATAAAGTCTTCGTGTTCAACTTTCGGTTTGGGCCAATAATTTGCCTCTGGACCGAAGTTTCGTGTTCGAAGGATTGTTGGATCGCTGGCTTCAAGCTTTCCATCCCAACCGGTGCAGCGGACCCAGCCATTTGAGCCTTTGAATTCAAGAAGAAGAGTCTTGTAGGTAGCGTTGTCAGCAACGTGGAGCTCGGCACCGTTTTCATACTTGAGGGTGAGTTCAAAATCGATGGGAGTATCCGTGTTCCAAGCGGAAGAATCCAGTTCACGGCTGGTTCCGAAGGCTTCAACCGGTCCTGTTTCATCGACTCCAAGACCGACCTGAGCCGTGTCGCAAAGGTGAGTACCCCAATCCGAAAGCATCCCTCCACCGTAATCGCTGTTCAAACGCCAGTGAAACATGTCCAACGCGCTGGGCGTGTATTCGACAAATGGTGCCGGTCCAAGCCAGAGGTTCCAGTCAAGCTCCTTGGGCGGAGCTACAGGTTCTTCGCGGGAGAAAGGATCGTGCTTTGGCAGAGTGCAGTTGACTTCGTGTATGTCCCCGATGAGTCCACTTCGGGCCCAGCCGGCAAGAAGGTAGTATTTGGTCATCGTGCGGTCTTCTATTCCCCATTGGAAAACTCGGTCACTTGCAGCAAAGGCGCCAACAAGATCCCGACCCTCAACAATGGTAAGAGTTGGCTTTTCGCAAAATACATGCTTTCCGGCTTCAAGGGCCATCAGCGACATCGGGACATGCCACTGGTCAGGGGTCGAAATCACAACGGCATCGATATCCTCTCTGGCAAGCAAATCCCGAAAATCCTGATACAGGGCACACTCTTTGTTTTGATAAGTCTTATCGACCGCACGTTTTGCCTGTCTCGCGCGTTTCAGATGGCAGTCGCAGACCGCGATAACCCGGACGTTCTCGTTGCTGATAAATCCGCGGAGGTTTCGGCCCTGACCCTGACCTCCCATTCCGATAAACCCAAGATTGATCGTATTAGACGGAGAACTGGATCCAAAAAGGCTACGAGGTAAGAAAAGTGGAGCCGCCGCGAGAGTGGTGCCCTTGAGAAAATGTCTACGATTCATCATGATTAAGAGTTATTCTGCTAACATTGTATTCCACTCTGCCATACTCTTTGCGAGGTGGTCCTCTGGAGGTGACTGAATTCCGAAGCATTGGAGCGTAATTGGGCCATCATACCCGATAGATTCGAGCGTTTCGAGGACTCTCATGACGTCGAAATCGCCCTCGCCGAGTGGAAGGATCAATCGGGACCAATCGCCGGTTTCTTTGCCGTTTTCGTCGGCACCGTTGATTTGAACTGCCATGAGATGTTGCTTTGCCGCTTCGAGGGTAACTTCGAGCTCCGAGGGATCCTCCTGTTTCAGAAAGTGGCAAAGGCTGAAGGCGACTCCAAGATCTTCTCGGTCAATGGCTTGGGCAATTTGCAGCACTCTAGCATTTGTATCGGTAACAAAACTGTAGTGTGGATAGACTACGGTCCTAAGACCGTTTGCCCGGGCAATATCAGCCACTTCGCTAATGGCTTCCACAACCTGCTCTTCGCTCACGTCGAATTTCCGTGGCTTCCCCACCGTCACCCAGACGTCAGTCTCGGTGCCTTCGAATTCCGCAAGATGAGTCGCAACGTCTTTCGGAACGGGAATTCCCTTTTTCGTTGGCCTCAAGATAATGTAGGTCGCCTCGACCTCGAGTCCGGCATCGGCCAAAGCCTCACCCCATTCTTTCGTGTAGGTCTTTTGCTCGGTTACGGTCCCCGGATATCCCAGTTCCTTTAAGAGAGCAGCTCTCTCTGAAGCTGAGCTGTCGCGCCCGTTGAAGGCGTTATCCAGCGGATAGAGCGAATCGACTGCCGGCGAAAGGGTCGGGAGGACTAAAACAGAAAGTAAGTAGACGATCGGTTTCATCGGACTTTGTTTTGGGAAGGCTATCGCTTTTTCCGGTTTCCCTGGATCGGCTGGGTGTTTTCCTCGGTTACACCATACCTATCCCGAAGAGCAACCAGCTCAAGCTTGAGCTCTTCAACGACGCCAGCGTATTCCGGGTTTGCATAGACACTGTTCATCTCGTCGGGATCGTTCTTGAGATCGTAGAGTTCCCATTCCTCTCCGTTCGGGACGTCTTTCCCGTAAAAGCGCATCAATTTGTATCGTTTGTCGAAAACTCCCTCGTGGCGACGGACGCTATGGAAACCCGGATACTCGTAGTAGTGATAGTAGAGAGAGTCGCGCCACTCATCTGGTTTTTCGCCCTCCAATAGGGGCAGGGTGCTGACACCCTGAATATCAGGCGGGACCGGAGCCCCGGCCAACTCAAGGAAAGTGCTGGCCATGTCTATGTTCTGGACGAGGTCCGTATTCACAGAGTTCGGCTCGATTTTTCCCGGCCAGCGAGCAATGAGCGGTGTTCGAAACGACTCTTCATACATGAAACGTTTGTCGAACCAGCCATGCTCGCCCATGTAGAAGCCCTGATCAGAGCTGTAGAAGACGATCGTGTCGTCGGACAAACCGGCTTCTTCAAGCCAGTCCATGATCGCACCGACCGAGTCATCGACCGACTTTGTGCAGCGCAAATAGTCTTTCAGATAGCGCTGATACTTCCACCGAACCAACTCTTCCCCATCCAGGTTCGCTTCGAGAAACGCATCGTTCTTGGGCTGGTAGGCCGCATTCCAAGCGGCAAGCTGCTTAGGATTCATCCTTCGAAGAAGTCTTCGCTGTAAGAGGTCTCGTTCATCCTTTTCCTGGATCTTTAAATCCTTGCCGTAGGTCATGGTTTCAGCGATCGACATGTCCTGGTTCTTGGCTGCCGTTCCGCGACCGCTGTAATCGTCAAAAAGAGTATAAGGCTCGGGGATCATGACATCGTCATAGAGCGTCAGATACTTCGGTGCAGGCGACCACTCCCGGTGGGGGGCTTTGTGCTGCATCATCAGCATGAATGGTTTCGAGGAATCCCGATTTTCGAGCCATTCGAGCGTTTTATCGGTGATCACCTCGGTCACATAACCAGGCACTCGATACTTACCGTCGGAATTAATAAAGTCAGGATTGTAGTAGTGTCCCTGGTCGGGCAGGATGTCCCAATGGTCAAAGCCGACCGGATTGCTCTCGAGGTGCCACTTTCCAATGACTGCGGTTTCGTAGCCCGCATCCTGCAAGAGTTTTGGGAATGTCTGCTGGTTGCCATCGAAGCGTGAGTAGTTGTCCATGAATCCATTCATGTGACTGTGCTTCCCGGTCAGGATAGCCGCCCGCGCTGGCCCACAAATGGAGTTACAAACATAAGAGCGGTCAAAGCGCATTCCCTCGCTAGCGAGGCGATCGATATTTGGGGAAGGATCAAGCGGCGCAAATCGACCCCCATAGGCACCAATCGTCTGATAGGCATGATCATCTGAAAAAATCCAGATGATGTTTGGCTGGGACTCCGCATTCGCCCGGGGAGCAAAGCAAAACGCCACGAAAAGCAAGTAAGGTAAACGTTTAAGCGAATGTATCATAAAAAGATCTTCATTCGAAGTAGAACAACAAGGGATGCGATCAATCGAACTGCGCAAGATCGTTTTCCAAAACGATGAACGGATCGGCCGCGAACTGCTTGAAATCAGCTTCGTTTCGATGCCCTTCGTAAGGAACCCAGAAACGTTCCTTGCTGCCGTTTCGCCAGGTGAGCATGTATGCGATGCCACCGGATCCTTCCGTCTCTTTGAAATGATTCAACACGTTCATGAACCAGTTGGGATCGTCATGATTGTCCAAGCCTTTCGAGATTCCAAACTCGCAAATAGCGGCAAATTTACCGTGTTCCCGCGCGACCTCAGCGACAATTACCGATCGTTCGGCCAACCGTTCAGGTATTTTGCTGTAGGTATCGAAGCCAACCACATCCATGTATTCAATCCCGGGAAAACGGACCGTCATATAGTCTTCCACGGTTTCAAACTTAGCCTGAATAGGTGAATAGGCGTAGAGAAGATTGTGCACCCCCTTCTCATCGCGAAGATACTCGATTGTAAATCTCCAAAGCTCAGTAAACTCCTCGTCGGTTCCGCCGTTCGGTCCCCACCAAAACCATCCACCCGTGTGCTCATGCCACGGCCGGAAAATAACGGGAATCAGTTTCCCGTCACTATCCCTCAGGCTGTCTGCAAATTCAGCAAACCAGTCCAACTGCTCCTTCAATTTTTCATGAGCCTCGCCACCGGGCAGGTGAGCAGCAATGACACCCTCACCTCCGCTCCACGATTTCTCTCCGGTCAATAGGTTGTCCATATGCCAACTGATGGTATTGATGCCACCCCGTTCATGCGCTTCGATCAAGAGTTGTCTATCGTCATTGGTTCCAAAGTGCCCCATATCCCAGCCATAGACGGCCGGATGTGATCCGGTTAGAGTCTTCACGTCTGAACGGGTCCCATCTGTATTTTCCCAGCCGATACCGTAACAGGTCGCGTGTTGTTGGCCGAAAAGGATACGGTCCTCGGGTATCGCTTTCATCTTTTCGAAAAGTGCTACCGTTTCAGGGGTTGCGTTCGGGTCAACCAAACCGGCGGATACCGGGATGACCAGGGAGAGGCTGATTCCGACTATTTGCGGGATTTTTTTCACTACTTTCATTTTTCTGCAGAGGTTTCGGTGGGTTTAAAGAAGATTGCAAAGAGGACGATAACGACTGCTGCCATGGCAGCAGGAATCAGCCAGATGTCTGACCAATTGCGGAGGATTTCTCCAACTGGGTCTGTCGTTTCAAATGATTTCACGATCAGTCCCGACGCCCAGGCTCCGATCAGCATACCGAGACCGTAAGTGATCAGGGTGATGAACCCCTGGGCACTTGCTCGAATCTTTTCTCCGGCAGCTTTGTCGACATAAATCTGTCCTGTTACGAAGAAGAAATCGTAGCAAATACCATGGAGAAGAATGCCTAGGTAAAACATCCAGACAAGCCCTCCGGGGTCACCAAAAGCAAAGAGGACATAACGGAGAACCCATCCAATCATACCGGCCAAAAGCATCTTTTTCACGCCGAGCCGGACAAAGAAGAACGGCATAACCAGCATGAAAACAATTTCCGACATCTGGCCCATGGTCATTTTTCCGGCCGCGTTTTCGACACCCATGTCGTTCAGAAATAGATTGGTAAAATTGTAGTAGAAGGCCAACGGAATACAGAGAAGGAGCGAGCCCAGCGTAAAAACGGCAAAAGACTTATCCTTGAGCAGGGCCAAAGCATCCAGACCAAGGATGCCGGAAATACTGACTCCACTTTCCTTGGATTTGGGAGGCGTCTTCGGCAAAAAGAAGGACAAAATGCCGAGCAACAGGCTTGCACCTGCAGCAATCCGCATCGGATTCGCGGTCGCCTCGATCCCAAGCGAACCGACCAAAATGCCGGCAACAATCCAGCCGATCGTGCCAAACACGCGAATCATCGGGAATTGCTTCTCTACATTGTCAATTTGGTTGAAGGAAATCGCGTTTACGAGTGCAAGTGTCGGGTTGTAGGCCAAGGCATAAGCGAGCAGGACCCAGAAGAGAAGGCCCGGGTCAACCACGGTCGATGCGTAGTATAGGATTGCTGCGCCGAGGATGTGGCACACGGCAAGGACTCGCTCCGAGTTGAAGAAGCGGTCAGCAATCATACCGATAAAAAACGGGGCAATCAACGCACCCCAGGGCATCGTGCTATAAGCCGCGCCAATTGAAACGCCGTCGAGATTTAGTCCCCTTCCGAGGTAGGTGCCTAGCGTGACGAACCATGCGCCCCAGATGAAGAACTGGAGAAACATCATGGACGAGAGTTGGATGCGTGTTTTCGGGGTCATGGGGATAAATTGGTCAAGGCAGATTCTATTTTTGGTGGATCGACGATTCTAGGTATAACTAAGGGTGGATATAGAGCTGGGTGCTACTGGATTACCGCTATCTGCGCTGGCCACGGCTGCGAAACACAATTCGAGGCTCTTCAAGTTCTGGTCTGCAGAATTCGCGGGTTCGCGGTCTTCCTCGATCGCACAGAGAAGCTCTCCCATCGTCCCGGCAAACCCGTCGTTAAACCAATTCCCTTTCAACTCAACCTCAGCTTCGCCCGCTTCAGTAATCAGTTGAATCTGTTCGTTGGCACAAACCGGACCAGTGCTGCGAAAGGTTCCCTTTGTGCCCGTGATCACCGTGCTCTCGGAAGGCCCAAACTTGGTATTTGCATGAAAAACAAGTGAGGCCAAACCGCCGTCGAACTGAATTGCGCTTTGCGCGCTGAGCGGCGGTGCCAGTTCCTGTCCTCGTGCTTTTTCGACTTGAGCAAAGACCTGTTTGGCTTCCCGCTCGCCAAAGACACAGCGCACCAGATCAAACCAGTGAATGGCAAAATCGTAAAGAACGATGTGGTGGATCTCCTCGAATCGAGTGCCTTGGATCCAAGTATGATCCCAAGCGATGTGGATATCACAGCTCACAATCTCTCCGAGCAAATTGGCGCTCACCGCTTCACGCAGGTAAGCAAAATACGGCGCCCAGCGCCCGTTTTGATTCACTGCTAGTTTGAGGTCGTGACTCTGGGCGAGGGCCACCAGTTCGCGACCGGTTTCCAGGTCGAGGACAAACGGCTTTTGGCTGAGAACATGTTTTCCGTTTTCCAATGCCTTGCGTATATGGCCGACTCGGTGGTCCGGATGGGTGGCAAGGTCGAGCACCCCGATAGCATCTCTTCCAAAGACAGAGTCTACATCATCGGTGACTTCTGCATCGGGGAAAAACTCGTCGCGTAGTTTTTTTGCAGCCTCAAGGTTGATATCGCAAAGCACCGCCACCGGAAAGCCCTTCTGACGGTAGGCGTCGAGATGATTCCGCGCGATACCTCCGCATCCGATTAACCCGATCTTTGGCGGAAGTCCTTTCGGCAGCGGAGGTTGATAGGATAAAACGGGCGCTTCCGTCTTTGCCACTTCGACTGCCTTGAGTTCTCTCGCGTCGTCCTTGCTCATGACGGTTCTCCTTCTAAGGGCACGGAGCGGCCTTCTTCGCTGCTGCGGATCGCACTATCGACAATCTGTTGCCCGATGCGCGCGAGCGGCGGGCTCAACGGGCCTTCGATCGGTAGTCCTGCCTCGATACGACTCAGACTATACTCGATACCATTCCTTTCCCCGTCTGGAAGTGCATCGACCGTCTGGTCATAGCCCTCGGGTTTCTCGCGGGTCTGAATCCGAATGGTCGGCTCATAATCGTAGCTGCTGATCGTCCCCTCGGTTCCACGGATCACAAAACCGCACTTCGGTTGCGGCTGATGCGTCCAGGGATCCGAAAAGGTGCCCCAGCGGGTTTCAAATTTGGAAAGATGATCGCCGTAGCGGGCGACCGTCACGCTATGCTCATCGACCTCGAGGCCAGAGGTGCCGGTCGCGATCGCAGTGACTTCGTCGGGTTTTTGGCCCCGGTTGAACCAGGTGCCGAGGGTCACCCCATAACCAAGATAGTCGCGGAGGGAACCTCCGTCTGATTTCTTTTTATACCACCAGCTCTCGCTTTTCTTCTCCGCGGTTGGCTCAAGCTCGATCTTATCCGCACCGTGATAGAGAGGGCCGCGATTACCATCGTAGTAGTGCACCTCGATTACAGTGCCGATCAATCCTTCGCTGATGAGTCGGTGTGTCGTGAAATGACTCTCCACCCAGCGAAGCGGCCAATTGATAACAAGCTCTTTACCAGTCGCTCCGACTGCACGAATCATGCGATCTGCATCAGCCAATGAACCGGCGAAAGGCTTCTCGACCAAAACATGGGTGCAATAGGGCGCGATTCGCTCGACCCAATCCCCATGCTCTGCGGTCGTCGGGCAGAGAACAACCAGATCAGGTTCAGTCTCTTCCATGCACCGCTGGTAGTCCGTGAAGACTTGAGAATCCCTCAGCTGAAAACTCCTCTGGGCATCCTGCATGCGCTCCGGTCTCGGGTCGCAAATGCCTACGATTTCTGCGTTGGGGTGTTGTTCAACGCATCGAAGCAAGTCCCCCATGTGCATGTGAGAGAACTCGATGCCTGCGATTTTCCATTTTTTAGCCATCAGTTAACCTGGGGTTTGAAGCTGTAGGTTTGAGCAGGAGTAGAGACAAAAATCCGTTGCCATTGCTCTTCGGTCAGACCGCGATCACGCATTTGCTCGGTGAATTCGTTGAGTAAAAAACTCAGCCCCGGACTGCCGCCATAGGATTTCCAATACGCCGGCCGGGCAGCGTCCATGCCGAGCATGATTTGATCCGGAAATTCGCTCATCAGCTCGATGACAAGATCGAGGGTCGGGTTGTTTTCCGTTCTCCAGCGAAAGGCGCTGTCGTACTCCACTTTCACACCCGTTTGCAGGAGTTCGCGATGGTAGGCAGGGTCCGGCGAACGATCGGTGTGAGAAAGCACCACTTTCGCAAGGTCGACTCCGTGTGAAGCAAAGTTTTCTACTTGCTGAATGGCGCCGATACCCTCTTCCACGTGAGTCAAAATCGGGCAGCCGGTTGCCTGATGAGTTTGAGCTGCTGCTTCGAAGATCTTTTCTTCTCTCGGGCTAAATAATTCGCCAGCTGTCGCCACTTTGATCAATCCGGCCCGATGGTTTGTGCGCTCTACGAAAGGACCCGAGTAATCATTCCGGTCTATACCTTGCTCAATATCGGCCCGGAAAAGTTGGGCAATCTGATCGGAGGTATAACGATGACTCCAGTGTCCATCGTCGTAGTATTTCGCCAGGTGCAGACCGGTGGGGCAGAGAATATGGACCCCAGAGCCTTTAGAGATTTCCGCAAGCTTTGTTACGTTTCGACCCGCATCGCAGGGCATCGAGTCAACCATTGCCCGCCCGCCATCCGCATAAAAACGAGTCAACTCAGAAACGCCGTTTTCGACCGAAGAGAGTGCAAACTCAGGATATCGAATCGTCGCAACACTTCCGTCAATAATCAGGTGCTCGTGTGCGTAGCACACGCCAAGCTCATCCGGGGGAACATCTTTCAGAACAGTGCGTATCATCGAACCATTTCTGGATTCATCAAAGAGAGCCGTTCCCCCGCCTCCATTACGCAAAAATTCTGGTCCAGCTCCCGGCAGGATTTTTCGAAGAGTTCGGGCGTCGCAGTATTGAACTCGAACATATCGAAGTGGCAGGGGATGACCGTCTGTGCCCCAATCCGCTTCGCTAGTAGAGCCGCCTCTTTCCCATCTAGATTTCCGGCAACCCGTCGCTCGGGCTTGTTCCCATTGATCGGAAGAATCGCGACATCGACCGGTCCATCGATCCATTGCTCGATACCGTCGTAGAGCAGGGTGTCGCCGCTGTGGTAGATGCGCCATGGGCCGATTTCGGCCACGAATCCGATGAAGTAATGATTTCCAGCTTCGTCCTCTTTCAGGGCATTGTGTGCTGCCGGGATAACCCGAACCCGGGTGCCCGAATCTTCGACAGTGTCGCCCGCGTTGACCCAATGAAAATCCTTTCCCCAGTCACCCAATCGTCCAATCGCCGATTCTTTGATCGCTCGTGGAAGGATGAGCCTGATCGAAGGGTTCGTCTCGCGCAGCGGAAGCAACGTTCCGTGATCGAGATGATCCGTGTGGACATGGCTGGAGGTCACAATCGAGGCGAATCCAAGCCTTTCGGGAGCAATGACCCGCTCGGTCATTCTGACGTGAGGTTTGTCCGTGCCAGCGTATTTCTCGGTAAGGCTATCCGAAAGGTAAGGATCAAAGAGAAGGGTGGTTTCGGCGTACTTGACCAAAAAACCACTTTGCCCCAGCCACCAGATGTGCAGGTACGCGTTGTTTGCACTCGCGATATCGGCAAGGAGCTCCTCGTCCTTCTGCTTTGGAATGATCATTCGCAGCCGATGGATTTGCGCACCTTGTGTACTCCGGCGACCATATTAACGAGCTTCTTCTTCGCGGCCCAGCGAGCGGTTTGGCTGAGACCGCAGTCCGGTGCGAAGACAAGCTTTTCGGCTGGAGCGTGTTCGAGACAGAGATTTACCCGCTCGACGATATCGGCCTCACTTTCGATGTAGTAGCTTTTTACGTCGACGATTCCCACAGCCACATCCATGCACTCGGCGATTTGGCTGATCGCCTCGATTTCCGAAAACTCCCGGCTCGCCATCTCGACATGCATTTCGTCGACATGAAAATCAAGAAACGCAGGAAACATGGGCGCAATTTTCCTTAAGCCGACTGCGTGCCCCTTGAAATTACCGAAACAAAGGTGCGTGCAGATGCGCACTTTTCCACGAATTCCCTCGACCGTCCGGTTGAAGATGTCGACGAAGCGAGAAGTGTTCTCTTTGAACGCATAGCAGCTCATGGACGGTTCATCCACGCAGATCTCGGTGCACCCGGCTTCTGCCAGTTTGATCAGCTCTTCTCTGATCAAAGGTAGCAAGGCTTCAGTGATCGCCCATCGATCCGGATACTCTTCATTCGGAAGAAGACGACCACTCATTGTGTAAGGCCCGGGGACCGAGGCTTTCAAAGTAGCCTCGCTATCGGGCGCCAATCGTTTCAATCGCTCAAATTCCTCCACTGCACCCAGACCTGCAGGTGCCGTTAACGTTCCCGTCAAGCGGTGCTTTCCTCGTTGGTCGTGGGCAGGGGGGCCATGCAGGCGTGGACTTTTCGACTCGAGTTCAATTCCGCTCAGGTAGCCATAAAAGGAGAGATTGAAATCGAGCCGCGTCTGCTCTCCATCCGTGATCGCATCGAGGCCTGCGGACTCCTGATCGTGAATGGCTGCGATTACAGCATCGTCCTGGATCTCGGCTATGTCAGACACACCGAATTCATCGAGATGCTGGCTCGCAAAGTTCAGCCACGAAGGGAAAGGATAGCTACCGATTACGGAGGTTCGAAGGGGTCGTTCTTTCATGAATAAACTCTCTGGGTTTTCTTAGGTTCGGGGAGTCGAGGCTTTCCGATTGTTGGACCAGCCGTTTTCCGATGTATCGGCGAGTGCATCGGGAATCTCGAGAACAGCACCCTGGGATCGCAGGGTGTCTTGAAGGGTTAGGGTAGGGACATCCATTGGAGCGATTCCTGAGTCTACCGCAAAGGCTGCAGCAACTCCAGCTGCGTGACCCATGGCCATGGTTTGAGCCATCGAGCGACAGGAGGCATGTGCATCATGGGTCGCACTAAAACAGCGTCCGCAAACAAGAGCCTGATCGGTGTTTTTTGGAACGAGGCAGCGGAACGGCACCTCATAAACCCCGCTCTCTGGAACGTATGCCCAGTGGGTTTCTTCTTCCCCATCTGCCGACTGCCGGTGGTCCTCAATCGGTGCTCCGCAGATCAGGACCTTGTCGTCGAATGTAGCCCTTTCCAGACAATCCTCGCGAGTCAAACGGTAGTGCCCGTAGACCCGGCGGCTTTCGCGAACACCGATTCCCGTCGAAAGACCGATGATGTTTGACCGCTCGAAGCCGGGGACGCAATCGCGCAGAAAATCCTCATAGATAAAAGCTTGGCGGCGACCTTCGCGTTCGGCCAAGCTCAGCTCCCGGGCATCGAGTCCGGAGAATCCGGCTACCCGCACCGCTACTGTCGATATGCACCCTTCCGCATTCATTTTGTGAACACTGCCTGCTTTTCGTGGAAGGGCGTGGGTACCGCTCTCGACCGCTTCCTCCATCTTTTCCATGAGCATCTTCTTTCCTCCCGCCCGCTGGTATGCATCGAGATCTACATTGGACATTCGAAAAGTCGTTGTCATCGTCTGCACCGGCTCATGCTCGCCGGCGATCTCGTAGGGAATTTCCGCAAGATGGCAAAAATCCGCATCGCCTGACGCATCGATGTATTGCTTTGCCTTGACTCGTCCAAAGCCCTGTTTGCCGTGCACGACAACAGATTCGATCCGCCCGGATTCTTTTTCGACCTCGACCAATGTCGTATGGAGAAGTACGGAGACGCCGGCCTCGGCGAGTAATTGGTCCCAAACCAGTTTAAGGCGCTCGGGGTTATAGTTGACGCCTGCTCCGGCGCCGTAGGTATTGGGCCGCAAAAACACCGCTCCAACAGCATCGAGGGAGTCGACCACTTGATCACCAATACCACCGGCGACCTTTTTTGCGGTCTCACCGGGAGTGAAGAATCCATAGAATGTGTCAAGCGCTTGAGTTGAGATCCCTCCCGGGAAGCCACCGCGATCGACCAATGCCACCTGAATCTCTCCCGTCTGCCCCGCGGCGATGGCCGCACTGCATCCAGCCGAGCCGGCCCCGATCACAAGCACGTCGGTTTCGAGGATGATGGGGATCCTTTTCGTATCGAGAATATTCATACACTACGGTTTGCCGACATTCTCATAGTAGCGGGCGATCCGGTGGGCATGCTCATCGTAGGCGCTCTCGAAGAGCTCGACGGCTCTTTCGGCCCCAACCACCGCTCCGGCACTCAAGACCTTTGGCGGATGACCCGCTGCGGTAAGCCGATGAGCAACTTCGGCTTTGATTGAGTTGATGATCAAGCAGCCTCCCACTGTCGAACCCGGTGCAACCGGCGTATCCAACCCGTCTATCCTTACCATCGCGTCACCGAGAGGTGCGCCTGTATCCAGAACGATGTCGGCGAAGTCCTGGAGTTTTTTACCATCGCCCCGCTTGCTGGCACTCGGCTCAGAATGAAGTTTGCTGATCAGAGCAACGACTTTGACACTGCGTCGTTGAAAAATTTCCGCCATCTCAATCGGCACAATGTTGCAACCACTTGATGAGATGACCAAGGCCGAGTCTTCTGCAGTCAGATCGTAGTTGCGGAGGATCCGGTCGGCGAGGCCGCTTACATTCTCCAGAAACATGGCTTGTCGCTGGCCGTTTGCTCCCACAACGAGGTTGTGGAAGGAAAGCGATAGCTCGACGATCGGGTTAAAGCCGGGGAAGGATCCGTAACGGGGCCACATTTCCTCTGTCATCATCCGACTGTGCCCGGAGCCGAAGAGGTGGACCATCTGCCCTGCCAGAATTGTTTTGGAGAAGAGGTCGGCGACTTGGTTAATCGTGGATTCCTGGGCGGCAACCGCTTCAAGAATGCCTCGGGATTTTTCGAGATACTGTTCAGTAGGAGTCATTCCGGATTTGTTCTAAGCTGATCGATAAATTCTGGGATGTCTTGAAGGCGGGGTGAGGTCGCGGTGCGGACGTAGAAGCCCGAGAAGAGAACCCCAAGTTGAAGAGCATGTAAGGGCTGGAAGCCAAGCATCAGCCCTAGGCAAAAACCGGCGTTCAAATGATCGCCTGCACCGGTCGTGATCCTTGGCTTGGTGGTGTGTGGGCCGGCGACGGCCCATTGCCCTTCTGCGGTCGCGCAGGCTGCGAAATCGACCGGGTGAGCCATTGCGCAGTAGATCCCAAGCTTGGAGCGAATCGCCTCGAGGGCCTGACTCAGCGAACCTGCTTCGGAAATGGGTTCATCAATCGAAAACGCACGAGCAACCTGTTGGGCCTCGTTTAGATTCATCCCGAGGACAACTTTGCTGAACGCACTGAATTTTCCGATCAGCCAAAGGACGCGGCGCAAATCTTCGTCGGAGCGCATGGACGGATCGGCGAGATCGAAAAAGAAAATGCGTTCCCTTTCCTCGCCGACCAGTGGCAGAACATCTGCAAGGAACCAAGCCATGATCGACTCCAATTCGGGTAAGCAGGTCCAGTTCAGGAAGCAACAGAGTCGGGTGTGCCGGACCGTTTCGATCAGGGCGTTCTTTTCAAGGACTTCTTCGATCGAGGAGGCGGTCACCCCTTCGTAGTTTGAGATTGTCGAAAGCATGAGCTTGCCGTTCGAAAACTCCAAAGCGTGGGTTACGGCAGGCTCGGCCACAGAGTGGACTTTGATCCTTTCGGCGAAATCCGCGTAGGCAGGATGGAGTTCCGGAGTGCCGAGAGGACCGATGTAGTCGATGTCCACTCCCGACCGGGAAAGCGCATGGGCCATGATCGGTCCGTTTCCACCGATTTTTTCCCGCTCCTTGACAATCTCTATCAAGGCGCTCTTCCCGTCCGCATCGACCACCCGCTGCCCGAAATCACCTAGAGTTGCGAAGGGTGTGAACGCGTTGCCACTGCCCTGACGGGATTCCACAGGTCTGCAAATGACATCGACTGTTCCGTCAAAGCCCAGCATCGCCCGTAGCTCGGAAGGCTGTTTCAGGGCTTCGCGAAGTAAAGGAAGCAAGTCTGTGTAATCCTTTGTCATGCAAGACCTCCCTAAAACTGCCCCTCCGATACGGTCCAACCGCCGTCGACGGCAATGACTTGTCCGGTGACGAAACGACTTTCCTCGGACAAAAGATAAGTCGCGAGACCATCGAGGTCTTCCGGGCGGCCAATCCGGCCGCCATCCAGAGGCTGTTTGGTTTTGATGAAACCCTGAATGACGTCATCCTCTGCAGCTCGCTGAGCCATCGGTGTTTCAACCAGCGCAGGAGCGATCACGTTGCAGCGGATGTTTTCCCGAGAATAGAAAGCGGCGATCGACTTGGTAAACCCGATAATAGCTGACTTGGCGGCAGCATAAATGTGGGTAGAGAAATAACGCGGGGAAGGGGAGTAACCGAGGACAGATCCCATATTCAGAACTCGACCCGCAGTCTTTCGCTCGAGAAAGACCCGGATCGCAGCACGGTTGCTCAGGATCAGTGACTTCAAATTGAGGTTTAGGGTGAAGTCGATCCCCTCGTCCGCGACTTCATGTAACGGTCCATCTCCGAAACGACGCCCACTCCCACCGGCTACATGATACAGGCCTTCGAAGCTTCCGAACTTTTCCAGACAGGCATCGATTGCTTTCGGTGTTGTCGCAGGATCAATTGCGTCACCGCAAATGGCCAGACAACGATTCGGATCAACCTCTTCCAGCTTGGTCAGTGCTCTTGCCGCGCTTTCGGGATTGCGACCGATCACCGCAACACTCGCACCTGCACCGATAAACGCGAGCGCCGAGGAAAGGCCTAAGCCCGTAGTGCCGCCTACTACGACAATAGACGTCTTCTCGAGTCGGGGTTTTGACATCGTCCTGCGACCTTACAGACGACCTGCAATCTTGTCTTGTAACTCTGACGCTTCTTCGTGTAAAAATTACGCATGAAAACGGAGTTTGATGCCGAGAGCTTTTTGCAACAGGTGAATTGGCGTTCGTTGACCCGAGAATTGAGTGATGCACTGGTCGAGCAGGCTTTTTTTATGAAGGATCGCGAGGGTAGGTTCGTGATGCAGAATCGCCGCGGGTGTGAGTATTGTAACGCTGCTGATGAGGGCGAAACACTGGGTAGAAGGGACGCTGATTACTGGCCGGATTCGCGGGCGGATAACTATGTGGAAGGGGATCGGATGGTCATGAGATCAGGTAGGCCTATACTCAATCAGTTGGCACCGGCGCCCGAGGAAGCTGGATCAGAAAACATAGTGATTTACAGCAAGTTTCCAGTGCGAAACAGCGAAGGAGAAGTGATTGGGGTTGCAGGAATTCATCAGCTATTTGCCGAAGATCGTGTGATCGAAAATCGTTTCGGGCGTTTGTTTAAAGCCGTGCGAATTATGCAGGAAAACTATGGAAGTGATCTAAGGATTTCGGAGCTTGCCAGAAGTTGCGGCTTATCCCACAGCCAGTTCGTCCGTCGTTTCCATTCGGTTTTTGGCATGAGTCCAAAGGAGTATCTCCAACGGGTGCGCGTAAGGAAGGCGTGTCGACTACTGGAAACAACCGATTCAACCGTCGCATCAGTGGGCTTGCGCTGTGGATTTTATGATCATAGCCATTTCTCCCGTGCTTTCCGAACTCAGACGGGAATGAGCCCAAGTGTTTACCGGAAAGAGCATATGCATTAGCCTTTTGGCGGTGCATTTTTTCCCGGAACGAAGAGAATGCAGATCGGGTTCGGGACGTTGATCACGCTCCGCCGCTGGTACGTGAGCTTCCCAGACTCGCTATCAATCCGATGGGCGGATACAGTGTTTGAGTCTGCTCCGGCTGCCAATAGCCATGATCCACTGGGATCGAGATTGATATTACGGGGAAAAGCACCTCGAACGGGCTGGACCTGGACAACTTCCAGATCTTCTGGATTTGACCCTATTTGAAAGACTGAAACTGAATCATGGCCGCGGTTAGAGGTGTAGAGAGTCGGCAGATCAGGGTGCACGAGAATCTCTGCGGCTGAATTAAACGATTCTGCAGATTTGGCCGCCTCAGTGAGTGTAGGCGTAGTTGTAAGGAGAGTTGCTGTTCCCGTGTCACCATTCCATTTGAAAGTGCTTACATCGAGCGTTAGCTCGTTCAGCAGATAGATATACTCTCCGTTTGGGGAGAAGCGCATGTGGCGCGCTCCGCCTCCGGGAACGGAGGCTGCGAAACCGTGTGGCACGAGAGACGGTGTCTCTGCATCAACCCGGTAGATGACGATGCCATCTTTCCCGAGATCAGGCACGAGAGCAAAACGGCCGTCTGGTGAGAACCCTGTCCAATGGGGATGCGGGGCCTTCTGACGTCTTTCTACTACTCCCGAAGACCCTTCGTGTTCGTAGAGTTTAGGGATTCCCAACTGGCCCTCTGTATTGATCGGAAAGAGTGCAACTGATCCTCCTCCATACTGCGCAGTGATCAGGAACTTGCCTGTTGGGTGGACGGCAAGATGGGCCCCCGGGCCATCGCCACTGGAGACGCGATTTACGAGCGTGAGACTGCCATCTTCCTCAATCCGATAGCCAGCCGCACCCGCATCGTTGTCCCACCGTTCAACGGCATAAAGTTTGTCGCCGTCGGGATGGAGGGCCAGAAAACCGGGTGATTGTGACTCAGCGGCTAAATCGATGGTTCCAAACTTTCCGGTACTCGTATTGAAGGTGGTTTTGTAGATGCCCTCTGATCCTCGCCCACCAGTGCCAAAGAAGACCGTCAAATCTTCAGCGACGCCGGAAAGGCCAAATAGCGTAAAGAGAGCGACTGAACGGATTTTAGGAAATTTCATACGGACTGTGGTTTGGGATGGGTGTGGGTGAGTTTACAGACTGGGTAGGTCGAGTGGTTTCGCACGAATTGCAGACTCAACGATTCTTTAGCGACCGTAGAGGACAGGCAACCCGTCAGCAAGCCACCTAGTCCAATTGATTTTTAGGGTTTTTCGGAATGGTTGTCGGATTGACCTGCTCCGCGTTGCTCGAGTTGGTTTCATATTCCCAAATCTCACGAGATTCGCTTACGGTCGGACTCCAAAAGCTAGATCTCGCCTTCCTGTCAACGTAATGGATTGGGTAAAAAACTCTCCGTGAAACTCTATTGTTCCACTTGTATTGAGCAGGATGTGGCAATTGTTCTTCTAGAGATTCCATTGTCCGTGAACCGGGCCATCCCCGTTCTACATTCAAGAGGTAAGCTAGAAAGTAAAAGCCGAGCGCTAATGAAACTCCGATTACGTAAGTTCTTTTCATTAAATCTCTCTTTTCTTGAACATTACGGTGTATCGACGGAGTAAGCGGAGCGAACGAAATTGATACCACAGCTTGGTTCTACCTCGGTCTTTTCTGGCCATTCAGCCCAGAATCCGATTTCGAAATCACTAAAATTTAAACAAAAGAATTCCTTTCCATTCTCTCGGTCTCGATTTGAATCGCCACCAATGAATGGCAGATATGGCTCCAGTTCTTCGTCTGGGGCGAGAAGCAGTTCCAGATACTTTCTTTCGTATTTTCGGAAGAGAAAACCTTTTCCTTCTTCTTTTGAATCAAGTTCTCCACATGGGGTGATCCAGATTCGGAGCTCATCTTTTCCTTCGTCTAGACTTTCGAGGTCATGGGCTTGATTGCCGCAAAGAAGGTATGTCTCGATATGATTCATTTCTCTGTAGACCAGGCTAGTCGAACTTTCGTGCCGTCGGAAGGATTTTGCCCTATTGTCGACTGAAGGGAGGGGCGGCGAGTAGCTAATTTCCGTTACCGGAATTTACAGTTTTGAAAAACCCTGTCGGAAGCTTTTCCGGAACGCGTTCGCGGATCTCTAAAGCCATCTGAGTAACCGTTTCGGGTGCTATTTGCGCGAGGTTCTTGGTTTCTTTATCGGTCGAATGATGATCATACAATTCGGTGTATCCATCCTTATGAATGATAAGGCGATATTGGTCTGACCGAAGAGTTACCTGCGATCCTGAATACGAGACTGCACTTTGGCCTGGAACCTCTGGATCCTCAATCTGCGGGACCAGAGAATGTCCGTCGAGAGAGTCCGGTATAGGTAGGCCGGCAAGCTCGCAGAGGGTCGGGTAGAGGTCGATCGATTCGACAATTGCTTCTGTCATTACGCCGGGTGATTGAGAATCAATGGGACGAATAATCAAAGGAGAGCGCAACGACTCCTCGAAGAGTGAGTGTTTTCCCCAGATCGCGTGTTCTCCCAGATGCCAGCCATGGTCACCCCAGAGGACTACAATCATATCTTCTTCAAGCCCAAGTGTCTCAATTCGATTGAGGAGTCGACCGACCTGAGCATCAACGTAAGTGACGCAGGCGGCATAATGTCTACGGACTTCCTCGCCAAAGCCTTCATCGCTGTTGGGGTCTCTTCCCCATCGATTGTACTTCATGAATTCGCCGGATCGATGCCAGGTTGTTCGATGATTGGGTTTGTCGGGATAGAGGATTTCTGGAAGCTCGACCTTTTCATAAGGCTGCATGTATCGGGCTGGAGCTCCAAAGGGGAGGTGTGGACGAATCAGTCCAACGGCGAGGAAGAATGGCTTGTCGGACTGAGCAAGACGATCCAGCTCCTCCAGCGCACCATTGGTAATTAAGCCATCCGGGTAAGCGGTGTCAGGTCCATCAAAGACCTGATAAACATCCATCTCACTCGCTTTCCCTCGTTTCTCTCCGTTTGCTAGTCCATGCATCGCACCTCTGGGATGATCCCACATGCCTGAAGGCATCAGGTTCTGATCCCATGAGAGTGGCATCTCGAGGAGGTTTTCTTCATCCCAGTCGTTTCCACCCAGACCTCCAGGATGGTGTGACACCTTTCCGATCGAGATCGTCTCATAGCCGTTTTGTCGGAACCATGCTGGCATGCTTGGGACTACCGCCCCCGGATTTTTGTTAATTTTTCTAGCCCTTTCAAAGAGAGCATGGTTTCCAGCAGGTCCATAGGTGCCAGTCAGCATTGCGTAACGCGATGCTCCGCAGGTTGGTGCCTGCACGTAGTGGTTGGCGAATGTTCGTCCTTCTGACGAAAGCAGATCGATGTTTGGACTGTGGATATAGTCTACGCCGTAACATCCGAGCTCTGGCCTTAGATCGTCGACACAGATCAAGAGGATATTCGGAGGAGAGGACAGCAGTGATACATGGCACAGCAGCAGAAGAGCCGGAATGCTTCCACGATGAATCATAGTCTTGGTGCCAGCTGGGATGATGGTTGAGAAGAGCTAAAGGATAGGCTGGAGTATTGGCATCAGTGAAGAGATACCAAGGTTTTCTCAGCGCTCTCTCCCTTGTTTCTTTTCGTACTCAGATGGAAGGGTTCCCCGCCAATCCTCGGCAAGGTCCGCCAACCGGCTGGTAATCTCCGGATACGCGTCGGCGAGGTTGTTCGACTCACTTGCATCGTCCGAAAGGTCGAATAGTTGCGGTCCATTCCTCGTTTGATGAAACTTCCAATCTTCTTTTCGGAGAGATACTCCAGATCTTGCGGAGGAAGTCTTCCAGAAAAGGGTGGTTTTGCGAGGACGGGATTCCCCGAGCCAGATGTCCGAAATATCCTCTCCGTCCAAATTCTCAGGTAAATTCTCTATGCCTGTTATGGAGCCTAGCGTTGGCAACCAATCCATGAACGACGTCACGCTCTCCTCATCCACCCGACCGGCTTCAATTTTTCCTGGCCAGCGAATTACGAAGGGTACTCTAACTCCACCCTCAGTCTGATCATGTTTTCCGCCCCGGAATTCACCTGCGTAGCCCAGCATGTTCTTGGAGTAGGGTTTAACTCCCTTTCCGGGTGTCACGGGCGCCGGGCCATGATCACTGGAATAAACAAAGATCGTATTTTCTGCAATTCCAAGCTCATCAAGCGTATCCAAAATTCTTCCCACATTCACATCCATACCGTAAACGTCCGCCAGATACTGAGTCATGGACTCCCTCAGATCGGGATCAATCGAAGCACTTTCATCAAACTTCTTCTGCATAGTCGCTGAAAAATCACGACGATCAAAATCAAGGTCTTCAAATTGGCCGACATACTCTGGGTATGTCTTCACAGGGTAGTGGGTGCTGTGTCCGGAGATGTTGATGTAAAATGGCTGTTCTCCGTTAGCGTGTTTCTTGATGAAATTGATCGCATGATCTACGGCAGGGTCATCACGAGCTGGGGTCTCAGCTCCATTATTATTGTTCGTTTCCGAAAATATTTCATCGTATCCGTGCGTTCCCACCGACTCGTCTGGCCCAAGATGCCATTTACCGAAATGGCCCGTAGTGTATCCACTGTTTTTTAAAAGTTCGACGACGGTTATTTGATCACCGTAACCAAAATCCTTTGGATACTTGGGAAAGCGGGCAGTGTGGACGCCTGTCATGATTCCGGTGCGGCTTGGCGCACAGGTAATGGCCGTTACGTAATGTTGAGTGAAAACCGTTCCCTGTTCGGCAAGTTTGTCTAGATTTGGGGTGATTGCGTAGGGATGCCCCATAAACCCTACATCCGCGTAGCCTAAGTCATCAGATAAATAGAGAATGATGTTGGGTCTTGTATCTGCAGGTAAAAGACAAATTGAGCAGACGATTCCAATCAGAACTGAAGATAGGGTTTTTGACTTTTCCATAGGACTCAACGGGTAGGATCTACTAGTATGGAGGAAGCTGTTGGCGCCAGCGGTCTACAATGCTCTCGAGCTCAAAAACCACCCGGTCATGAAACCCGTTCGGCTCGGTATGCAGGTGACTCCCGTGACATACTGTTGCTCAAAACGGATTCCTTCCGCTGCGGGTTCATCCAAGGTTGGAGTCTCGGCATAAGGGTGTCCGTAACAGGCGAGGTCTCCGTACCCCAGGTCGTCAGCAAAGAACAGAACGATGTTGGGCAGCTCGACGTCTTCGGAATCTGCGGACACATAGGTTTCCTTGCAGATGATTAGGAATAAGAAAACCACCAAAAACCTGATGTTTCTTGACGCTCTCATTTCCGAAAATCGAATTCCGTCGAGGATTAGAACAGAGGGCTCGGAATCACCACCGAATGAATATCGTCAGTCCGTCGCTTTCCGAAACGCTTGTCCTTGTTGTAACTCTCGGGGAGCGAGTTGCGCCACTCATCGGCTTTCCCTTGAAATCTTGAAACCAGTTCCGGGTTCTGTGGTGCCAGATTTATTTCTTCTCCACGATCATTGGATAGATCATAGAGCAGAGGGCCGTTTCTCGATTCATGAAATTTCCAATCGCCTGCTCGCATTGAGATCCCCGCATTGGTGCCGGATACACGCCAATATAGATCAGTGGATCGCTCTCTTGGGCCCTCTATCCAGATATCAGAGATATCCTCACCATCGAGCTGATCGGGGATATCGTTGTTTCCCGTGATACTTGAGATCGTGGGCAACCAATCAATAAACGAAGTGATACTTTCTGAGTCGACACGCCCAGCCTCTACTTTGGACGGCCACCTCACGATGAACGGAACCCGGACGCCTCCTTCAAACTGGGTGCCTTTGTACCCTCTGAGGTCGCCAGCGTAACCCAGCATGTGCTCGGCATAATCCCGCTCCCGGTTTTCGTTCTGTGGACCATGGTCACTGGAGAAAACAAAGATCGTGTTGTCCTCAATGTCGAGGCGTTCGAGCGTTTCCATGATACGCCCTACGTTCTTGTCGATGCCGTAGACGTCGGCAACGTACTGAGTCATTGAGTCTTTCAAGTCTGGTTTCCAAGAGGCACTCCTATCGAAACGTTCCTGAATGGTCTTCGAGAAGTCGTTTCGGTCGAAAGGGACTTCGCCAAAATCTTCAATGAGCTCTGGGTAGCTTGTGACGGGGTAGTGTGTGCTATGTCCCCAAAGACTGACGTAAAATGGGCGGCCTTCTTCGGCCATTTGTTCGATAAACTCGATAGCCCGATCTGTCGCTGGGTCGTCCCGAGCCGGAGTGTTGAATGCGTTCTTGTTGTTACTTTCAGTGAAAACGACCTCATAGCCGTAGGTGCCCACCGATTCGTCTGGACCCATATGCCACTTTCCAAAGTGACCGGTCGCGTAGCCGTTTCCGTCAAGTATGCTGGTTATGGTTGGTTGGTCCCCCGTTCCATAGTGGCCCGGATAGTAGGGATAGCGGGCTGGATGAACACCAGTCATCAGACCTGCGCGACTTGGAGCGCATGTGACGCCTGTGACATAGTGCTGGAGGAAAACGGTTCCTTGTTCTGCCAATTCGTCGAGGTTAGGGGTGATCGCGTAAGGGTGACCCATGAAGGCTAGGTCCGCGTAACCAAGGTCGTCAGATAGGTAAAGAACCACATTTGGACGCTCTTCACTTGCGGAAAGACTTACAGCGAGAAGTGCAAGGAGTAGTAGGGTTGCGGATATGAACTTTGAGGGATGGGGTTTCATGAGTTAACCAATTAGCTGAGGTTCAAAAGACTCGGATTTAGAACGATACGAGATTCATAGTTGCTGCTCGACTAATGGGTTCGGGTGTGGGTCGAGCTTACTACAAGGCTCTATTTATTTCGGACAAGGTTGCATACAGACAGAGTATTCAAGAGGGAGACTTTACCTATCAAGCGTGTAAGAATCGCAGCATTTCATAGACTGACCAGTAAATAAAAAACGTTTAATCAAACAGAAGAGCCGTAGGGGAGTTTTTTTGGTGGGTATGGGTTTTCGAGTGGAAGTTTCTACTTAACCGGGGATCTTGATACTGTTACCAGCCTTGGCTAATTCTGCGGATCGTCCCAGTGAAACCGTATGTGTTCAAAGCCTGATTCGATAGGTCTGTTTTTTGCGGAAAAAAAAGATGGAATCAGCCAACCTAACTAAGCTATTCGGCCACGAGCTACGGAAGGGGAGTCGTGCTTAAGATTCACGGTCGAAACGCGTACGACCCCTGCGGTCGATAGCAAGAGAGGCGGTGTTTCGGGAGTCCTACGCTTTTGGCACTCCGAAGACCTCCACCTCAATGTAGTGATTCATGTCGTTGGAAGTGTTTCCGTTACTCCATAGTCGAACGTATTGGGCATTGGTTCCTTTTCCATCGATCAGTTTCCCAAAGCGGCTTTCTACATACGGTTTGTCTTTGCCTTTACCCAGTTCAGACGAGTTGTCGTAGTCATTGTTGAACAGGGTCGTGACTTCGGATTCGAAGCTTGGGTCGTTAGACACTTGAACAACGACGTCATTATACGCGCGTTTCTGAGAGTGGAAATGCCACACCCAAATCGCGCTAATGTCCACTGGCTCACCAAGATCAATCTGGACCCATTGGGGGTCATTCAGCAGTTCTACAAAATATCCTTCACCAGCTTCCTTATCACCGTCGGTGATGTAGCTCAGTTCGCCGATCAAAGGAAAGTCGTCGCTACCGGTCACTTCCTTACCCTGAGAAACGAGAACAGTCCCTTCTGGAACCAACATCGAGGGTGCTCTGGTGGGAGCCTGCTCAAGATTCGGCGCTTGAACGGGCATTGGGGTCCCCTCGATCAATTCCGGAGGGATTTCAGTGACCAAAGGCATACTGCCAGCAGCATCGGGCTGTGCAGCTGCTGGTGCGTTAGAAGCAGCTGACGGATCATCAGGACTCTCTGCCGCTTTTTCGCAGCCGGTGAATACAAGTGCGCCGGACAGCGCGGATAGCAAAACGAGGTTTTTCATAATTAGGTGTGTAGATGTTCGTCAGTGAATTGAATGATTTCCCTACTTTCGGCAGCTGGATTCACCCAGTAAATCGGTGCCTCGGACTCCAGGGCATGGCGAGCATCACAAGTCAGTTCTTCCTTTCCGCGGATCGCGTTGAAGAAGTTTTCGATGTGCGGCTGGTGGGGGGGCTTGTCCAAACCTCCGGGCATAGCGTACTTGTCGGGTGGTGCCGATTCGTAGGAGGCGATAGCGTCACTACCACCTGCAGCAACTCCTGCAGCCTCTTTTTTCAAGACACCGCGCCTAACAAGATCGTCCCACTTCGCGTTTTCCGCTCCAGACTCCTTGTAGATATTGGTGAAGGCTTCGCGTTCGGATATTTCGATAGTGCCGTCGGTGCCCATGAATGACTCGTAGTAGCCGCCTCCCGCACTGGTAGTGGTGAGCACCTGATAGAATGCCCGCGCAGAGCCGCTGGGCGTATCATAATCGAAGACGCACATGACGTTGTCGAAGTGTTCACGATCCTTAAAATAACTACGACCACCGGATGCCATGACGGAAGTAGGCTGGGTGTCGAGGAACCAGTTGAAAATGTCGATCTGGTGGGCTCCGAGGTCTGAGATAGGACCACCGGACAACGCGGTGTAAAAGCGCCAGTTGAGAAAGCGATGCCGGAGCTGCTCTTCCGTCAAATTACCTTCTGCCCCTCCATCAAAACCAGCTTTTAGCAGTGCATCCTTCTCCGGGAGAGTAGATGCTTTTACTTGGATGTCTTGGGATGAACCTAGAGCCCGATTCCACTGGCCATTTATGTTGAGAATTTCACCACATATATTGTGCTTTTTGATGAGCTCATTGAGGGTAAACCGATAGCGGGGGTTGCTACGCCTTTGGTGGCCAATTTGGCAAAGGTTACCCGTCCGGTCCATGGCCTCTACCATGCTCCTAGCTCCTTCGAGGGTATTCGACATCATCTTCTCACAGTAAACATGGCAGCCTGCCTCGAGAGCCATGACGGTATGCGGGGCGTGCCAGAAATCCGGAGTCGAAACGAAGACTGCGTCGAGATCTTCCGTATTCAACATTTCCTCAACGTCGAAGTATCTCTTCATCTTGGTGTCAAATCGGCTTTGGACCCAACCGTATCGTTGCCCAAGGCGATCCTTCATGAGGTCAGCAGCGGCTACGTAGTGGATGCCGGGAATATTTACCATGGCATTAAACAGGACCTCCTGTTGCTTTCCACAGCCGATAAAGCCGACTCGGATGTCATCTGATGGGCTGCCAGCAGCCTTGCCTCTAAGGATGGTCGGTGCGCCCAGGACAAGCCCTGCGCCTAAGGAGGCTTTGGTGAGGAAGTCTCGACGGGAGAGAGAGGGTGGGTTATCTTTCATTTTAACTGTAATTTACCACTTTTTCAGTATAGCAAATCGATTCCACTTGGCAAGCGAGAGAGCTGCTACAATCAGCAGAATGTGGGTGGCAAGCCAAGCGATTCCAGCGTCTTGTTTGATGAGGATTAGCCCGAAAGTCAGGCTGGTGTAGAGTAGCCCCATAGCAAAGAGTGTGTAGCGTGTGGCCAGACCCAATAGCAACGTGACGCCGAGAACAATCAGGGCGGGTCCCAGGATAAGGTTGTAGAGGTCCAGACCCCAAACTGGAATCAACGGCTCCGTGGTGAATTTTTCATAGAGCGGTGCCGGCACTCCTTGATAACTCTCGATCGAGTAAGTCTTGATCGTAGTAGCCTCGGTTAGGTCATATTCATTCGCGACCCCATCGATCTCAACAACTTTTGAAGAAGGAGCAGTTCCGGCATATTTTTCCAATCCACTTTGGATAGCTCTCATCGAAAGCCAAATGCGTAGCAATAGCATGGCCAGGATCATGCCGAGTTTTTCGGAGGTAGTTTCGTCTGAATTCATAGGTTTTATCTAGCTTGAGCCGACGCGGAGTCTTTCTCCAGTGCCTTGGGGAACTTGTTGGTTCGGACTCAGTAAATCAAGCATACAAAGGTGAAAAAACGTTTTACGTAATTTGGAATAAGTGGAGTTCATCGCGATCAGAAGAAAGGCTTTTCTTTAGAAATCACGATGGGTTTGAGCGGATGTGCCTAGAGGATTTGACGTATTTCGACAAACGTAAAAAACACTCTTGCTCGATATGGATAAAGATGACTTTCTTGCAAAACGGTTCAAATAGGAGACGTAGAATACCCCAAAATAAAGGCAGATGATCTGTTCTTTCTATGAGCCCTAAGTGAGCGAAAAATTCCCTAAAAAAACCATCCAGATACCCACAACTGACCGTGAAGCATAGCAAAAACGACCAAATCATATTCTGGGGCTGCTTTATCGCCCTCGTTACTACCTCGATGGCTTTCGTCATTCGGGTCATCCTAATCAACAGCGGGGTATGGCCAGAGCAATTCGGTCTCGACAATACCCAAAGCGGTGCACTTCTCGGGGCCGGTATCTGGCCGTTTGCGATCAGCATTATCGTTTTCAGTCTAGTGATTGATCGGGTTGGCTACAAGTTTGCGATGTTTTTCAGCTTTGGCTGTTACGCGGTCTTCGGAGTCATGGCTGTGATGGCCTATAGCACAATCACTGGAGAGGTAACTGATCTTGCCGCAGCCCAAGCCAAGGCGTGGTCTTTGCTCTACTGGGGCTCCGTGATTCTCGGGCTTGGAAACGGAACGGTGGAAGCTTTCATCAACCCAGTCGTTGCCACTCTCTTTAAGGACGAGAAATCAAAATGGTTGAATATCCTCCACGCTGGCTGGCCAGGAGGATTAGTCCTTGGGGGTATTTTGACGATTGCGCTCACTGGAGTCATCGGAAGCGACTGGCGGATCTTTATCGGTCTCATTTTCCTTCCTGCAATCGTCTATGTGATCACGCTCGCAAAACCAAAGTTCCCTGTGAACGAGCGGGTGGCTGCGGGTGCCACTTACCGCGAAATGCTTGCGGAATTTGGAGTAGCCAGTGCAACCATCGCATTTGGCTTGGTATACTGGCAGCTCGGTCTGGTTTTCGGTTGGTCGACAGGTTTAGTTGTTGGGCTGCTGATCGTGACTCTCATCGCCTACGGACTGTATTGCCGTTCCTTCGGCAGCCTCATTTTGTTTGTACTGGTGATTATCATGATGCCCTTGGCAACAACTGAGATCGGGACCGATGGCTGGATTTCCGGGTTAATGGAAAAGCCAATGGGTGAAGCTGGATTCAACGCAGCCTGGGTTTTGGTTTATACATCGGCGATCATGATGGTGCTTCGCTTTTTTGCTGGCCCGGTCATTGCCTTCTTCAAGCCACTGGGCCTCCTGGCCATCTGCTCGGTTCTTGCCATAATCGGGCTATGGCTTCTGTCTTTTTCGACTGGCCTGGCGATGATTTTTGCGGCGGCTACCCTCTACGGAGTTGGGAAGACTTACTTCTGGCCCACGATGCTAGGGGTTGTCGCTGAGCAGACCCCCAGGGGAGGTGCGCTGACTTTGAATGCGATCGCAGGGGTTGGTATGCTGGCGGTTGGTATCCTCGGGTTTCCGTTTATTGGTTTCCTTCAGGACAGTTCAGTCACTAGCTCGGTCTTGGCTGATATGCCTGGGATCTACGAACAAGTAACCGTTGAAAAAGCGTACGCTTTAGGTGATTACAGTTCGTTGAATGCCGAGGCAGTTGCCGCATTGCCGGAGAGCACACAGGCGGATATTGAAGCGATCGCTGACCGGGAATCTCAGGGTGCACTGGCGAAGATGACCGTGTTTCCTGCCTTTATGCTGGTTTGTTACCTCGGCCTTATCCTCTACTTCAAGTCAAGAGGAGGCTATAAGCCAAAAGTGCTCGCTCAACATTGATGGAAGGATCTTTCCGATGGGCCATCTAGGATTCGCTTTATCTCTCCTTTTCGTCGTTTCGGCAAGTGCCGCGACGACAAAGTACGTTACTATCGACGAGTCGATTGCCCGTGGCGACATCGCCGATGTAAAGCTACACTTAGAGACGGATCCCGATCGGGCCAACATAGGTGCTCATCCGAAGCTCACCCCCCTTCATCAGGCGATTTTGCGGAAAAAGCCGAAAATAGCTTTAGTGCTCATCGAAGCGGGTGCTGACGTAGATGCCACGGATCCGAGTAAGCGCACGCCCCTGCATTTGTCTGTGGAACGTAATCTTCCGAAAGTCGCATTCGCGCTTCTCGAAGCGGAGGCCAAGCCTGACACGTGGGACAAAAGAGGTTGGACACCGCTTCATCATGCGGCTGCTAAAGATTACTTTGAAGTTGCGGAGGTATTGATCGAGGGTGGAGCGGACCCTACCTTTCTTTCGGAATTGGGCGGAACACCTCTTCACGAAGCAGCTGCAAGTGGAGGTCGCGAAATCATTCTGCTTTTGATAGACCAAGGCATTGACCAATCAATTGTAGCGTCCTACGGAGGGACAGCTTTGGATGTTGCCCGCAAATACAAGAATCAGGTTGCGGTGGAACTCTTGAGCCAGTGAACCGTGTTGACCCTCCAAGTACAGAAGGGGGACTCTTTCTACTCAGATACCTCAGAGTGGAGAGATTGCTGAACCATTTGCATCCATACCTCCCATTCCTCATCAACAACTTTCATAGGTGCCTTTGGTTCCCAGTTCTCATCGTAGACTGCAAAGTGCTGCGGTTTGAAATCTCCCGGTAAAACGTCATTGGGCTTTGTGCTGGGGCTGTCACGATCCGCAGCAATGTCGACAAACTCCCACCCGAAATGGCTTCCATTTTCAATGGTGTTCATCAACAGACCTTTCATATCGCTCTCATGGTAATCTGCTCCATTGATCGTCATGTGTTCGGTTACGGCCCAATCTCTGCCCGTTTCCTCCATAACCTGTCTTACCCTTCTGTAAGCTCGTAGATTTGGCTTTCGGTCGATGTTGCACCAAGACCAGTTGATTTGGACGATCTGGATTTCGCTCATCCCCCTCAAAAGGGCAACGGCATCTCCGCATCGCTGAGATTCCGTGAATGATTCTGCGTCGAGGTAGTCGGAGGCGATCCAAAGGGGCGCGTTTCCTGCACCTGCACGCAAGGCGCGCGCATCCTCATTTATCCAATCAGCAAGAGTTTGAGCGCGGAATAGATTCCACTTCTCAGAAAGTCGAAAGGTCTCATCCGCTGGAAACTCCGCAGGAAACGGAATCGCATCGGTTACCCGTCCACGATCAATCCATTCTTCATAAGCGGACTTTGCAGAACTGCTATAATCCAGCCACTGCGCGCCCATGAACTGAGGCTCTACGGTAGTCTCAAAATAGAGAAAGTTCTCCGCACCGAGACCTCTCACGAGATTTCTCATGTAGGATCTTGAGGATGCGAGGTATCGGGAGGAAAAAAGTGAAGGAACCTTTGCGCCATAGCCATATTCGGTGTCCGCAACAGTCTTGCCCTCATGGTTTACGGCAATCTCATCAGGATTATCAGACCAAAAGCCGTCCGGAATCTGTCCACCTCCGACTCCGTAGGTTTCGACTGAAAGGGTTGCAAACATCCCATGGGCGCGTATCTCGGCGACGAGTTCACGCAAAGGTTCGAGAGATACCTCAATGGTTCCGTTGCCAGAGGGATTAAAGTGATGCCAGTAGCAGTTGAGGGAGATGTTGTTGAAACCCTTCCTAGCGATCAAACCTAGATCACGGATCAACTGTTCGACCTCGAACGCATCGGCAAAGTTACGGAGCGGCTTTCCCGTTTTTAGGAATCTGTGTTCTCCATCTACCCAAAGTTTCCCATCGTTGAGGTAATGGTTCTTAAAATACGGGTGCTCAATCATCGTAATTTGGTTAAACGTAAAATCACAGTGGGTAAACGGAATTCTCCGCCGATTTGAATTTAGTTTTTCTTTCTTTCACCGCTATTTTTCCGCCCTTTGGCATGAGCAGGATGAACCAACTTCGTCTATGGCTTGGGAGAGAATCCGAGGTTTGTTTCATGCTGTCGGTCCTAGGATCAGCGGCGCTATTGTAGCGGCGATTGTTGTAGCGGGGATCGGAGACTGATTTCTTCCCAAGCTTCTGTGTAGATCTCTGCAGCGGTTTTCCATGATTCATCCCCAACAAAACCGACCGCTTCGGAGAGTGCCTTCATCCAAAGCTTTTCGCGAAAGAGTTGAAGGTCTTGGGGGTTGAAGGCACCCCTCAATAAGACGAACTCCGGAGAACCCATCAAAACCCTGCGAAGAGAGTCGGCATTGGTTCTTGTAGTCGACAACCAATCGCTGAAAAACAGCAATTCCTCAATGGAAGGTTCACGAGCCAACATCTCCAAAAAAGCAGTCTCGACAACAGCCTGCACCTCAGAAGAACCGTAGGAGTAGTCTCTGAACCCCATGGGATTCCGAGGCAAATGGTTGCATCGTAAGAGGTGTTTGAGGTGCCGTTCGGCCGGCTTGAAATCAGATTGGAGGACGGTGTTCTCTACAAACTCTGGTTCGAAGAGAAAGGGTCCGGGTTCGTCCGGTGGATTGCGGTGCAAACCTTCGGCAATACCCGAATATTGGGCTTTCGATTGGTTTCCGTTGATGGTCCAATCCCTCACTCCACTCACCACGATTCCATAAGCTGCCGCACCTCCGGTGATTAAGTTGTCCTGAACCGCTCCCCCAAGGAGAGTAAATCCCTTTTTGGATGGGACCCAAGGAGTTGCTCCAATCGGGATGGCCATGTGAATGCGAGCACCCCGCGCATCAATCCAATTGTCCCGGAGGGTCGTTCCGCGGTAGTCGATTAGACTTGGCTCTTCCTCGAAAGCGTAGAACTCCAAGGGGTCGACCAGATTGATCCCTCCGAGCGATTCACGGGATATCGAGGCAATGACATTCCCTTCGGCGACGCTCCCAGGGGCACCGAAGAATACGATACCCACATCCGTTGGATCGATGATTAGGTTATTGCGTACGGTGGTGTTCCGGGCTGCACATGAGATTCCGTCCCCCCAGTTGTAGTGGGTCTGATGTTCCTGAATGATCGGCTTTTCGCGGCCCTCTCGACCGTTGCCCCTCACATCGTGTCCCGCCCCGAAAAAGACATTGTCTTCAACCACTATTTCATTCCCGCCCTCATGAACTTTGAGGGCAGACCAAGTTCTTGGGTTCAAGAAGACGCATTGGCGCACAATCTGACGGGACGCACCTTGTCCACCAAAGAATACCAACTCTGGTTTCCCATGAATACGATCCATGTAGGATAGACCATAACGGTTTCCATCCAGTATAACCTTCTCCAGCACGACACCATCGAGGCGCATACCATTGACCAGTTGTCCAATGTCGGGCGCGGCAAGGACTAATCTGGCGTAGTCATTCAGGCGAGTTGGATGGAGGGTCGAAATCCGCTGCCCTGGTTGGACGAATCTCAGGGTCTGATGGATCGGGTACACTTTCCCGGGTTCAAGATACAAATCGGACCCGCGATCCAGTATCGCCTGCAAATCGTCTCCGGGTTTCGCAATGCTTATTTCAACTGGTTGGTCAATCCCGAATAGATTTGCCGTCAAAGCAACAAAGAGCAGTTGAGTTTTGGATATCATGGGGTTTTTCGAAAGGTGAGTCGGTCCAAGGTATTGATTCCTTAGAACACCAAGAAAACGTTTAATCATCGTTTTTCGCAACTAATATCAATCTATTGTTGAGTCCAAAAGCAGGTTTTTGGAAACGGGCCCTAGAGTTGGTTGGAGATGGTGTCTGGATTTGGGGTGTCTGGAGACTTTCTGTCTTTGGCCGGTTCGATCCAAAGGCTGGATAGAGCCTCATTTCTGGAGGTGGAGTTACGGGTTAGCATCGGTCTCAAGTGAAAAGTGGTCTCTGCTCAGACTGGTTTCGTTTCTCTCAAGACAGACGACTAGGGTCGTCGATAAAGCTTGCCTGCTGAGTGACCAAAAAGCTTTGTAGATTGATGGTTTTCCAACCCCGATTTCGTCTGCCATGGTTCCTTTTAGGCTTGGTTTCTTCAGGTCTTTCCTCTGCCTATGCCGAGAACGATTCGACCGAATGGATCGAATTGTTTGATGGGAAAACGTTAGAAGGGTGGACTCAGCTAAATGGAACCGGAACCTATCGTGTCGAGGACGGCGCGATCATTGGGAGGACTACTCCAAAGAGTCCGAATTCTTTTCTTTGCACGGATGAGGTCTACGGAGATTTTGAGCTCGAGTTTGAAACCAAGGTAGATGATGAACTGAATTCTGGCGTTCAAATCCGCTCGAATACGACAGGCGCAAAAAAGGTTGGGCGCGTGAACGGTCCTCAGGTTGAGATTGAGGCAGGGCCGGGCGAAGCTGGCGGTGTGTACGGGGAGGCTCACAAGCAATGGGTGTTCAAGCCTGAGAAGCATGATCATTTTAGAAATGGTGAATGGAATCACTTTAGAGTGGTAGCAAAGGGTCCCTCGATCAGAACGTTCTTAAATGGAGTAGAGATTTCCGATGGAACGGCACCAGAGTTCGAACGGTTTTACGGTGCTCATCCGGAAGGGTTTATCGGTCTCCAGATTCACAGCGTTCGGAGTAATAAGGGTCCGTTTGAGGTCCAGTGGCGGAACATTCGGATTCGGGAGCTGTAGAGGAGACGCCTCACTCCAAGGCTGGACGCCCTCCTGACGTTTCAACCTAATCGCAAAGTGCTTTAGTCTGTCTCGAGTACCCAAAAGTTTCGAAACTGGACGGCGTGCCCGTGGTCTTGGAGACGAATCGGACCAGCATCCTGACTATGGGGATTCATTCGGCGTTTTTCGAGCCATTGGGTGACTTCGAACAGAGGTTGGTCCTGGTGGATGACTGTTCCGTTTTGCTTGACCGTAATGACGGGTGGTGAAGTGAGTTCGCCCTCTTCGTCGAAACGGGCTGCGCGGAAATCGATGTCGTAGGTCTGCCAAAGTCCGGGTGGCAGACTTTTATTCACTTTGGGAGGAGAGACCTTGTAAAGGGCTCCACAGTCGCTCCATCCCGGTGAGGTTCCATAGCTGTCCAAAATCTGAACTTCGTAGGCTCCTTGAAGGAAAAGACCACTATTTGCTCTGCCTTGTCCTCTTCTTGCAGGTTCATATGGAAGACGGAATTCGAGGTGAAGTTGGAGATCTTTAAATGTTTGCTTGGTTTGCAGGTCACCGCCTTCTTCGTTTCCCTCTTTTCTTGGAAAACACTCCAGAACGCTCCCGTCTAGGACTTTCCATGTTGCGGAATTTCCATTCGGGTGCTGCCATAAATCCAAGTCGGGGGTGATCAGTGAGATTGCACCGGGTGGTGGAGGAAGCCCGAGAGTTGGAGAAAGTCTTTCCACTTTCAGGAGTCGAAAGTCAGCCCAAATGGTCTCATTATTCCGACCAGTGAATTTCCGTCTGCCAACCAGCTCTTTTCCATCTGCGGTGAATTCGAGATTAGTGCCTGAGAAACTAAGTGATCCGTTGTCCGACTTTACGGTGGCCGATACTTCAATATCCGCTCGTCGGTCAAAGACGTTCATGAATTCCACTTCGAAGAGATTGTCCCCTTTCCCAATGATCCGGGCGACAAGGCTTGGATTGTTTGCTGGCCAGGTTTTTTCAGGAGGATCGACGTAGGAGCCACTCCAATCACCCATAAAGGAAGGCGGATCAAAATCCCAAGCACTGCTAAAGTGACGCTCTTTTGTTTCCGAGAAGGTTACGGCTTGAATGGAAAGTGAAACCAGAAATAAGATAGCGGCTTTCATTTTTCAGGAGTTCTTTTAACGGCTACTGGCACAGTAGCGACCAGTATTGCATTGAAGGAGAGAAAATAAAGCGAGAGTAAATGGGAACCTGTCTCTGTGATACAAAACTGAAATGAAGGACCTTGGAGAGATTGTACCTTCTGGCTATTTGTTCTTCCGACGGAGAACCTCGAGGGTTACGTGGGAGGCGTTTGATCAACCAAGGGTTAAGGTAGCTGGTCGAGCTGACTTCGGGAAAACTGATCTCCAAAGGTGATTTTTCCGGCTGTATCTACGCTTCCTGCCATCCAAGCGGTTCCTCCTCTTAGGACGATTCCCAGAAAGTCTCCAGAGCGGGTTAGTGCGAGGTCTCCGGCGGCAGGAGAGAATTCACCGAAAAGCGCAGAGAAGACTTTGTTATCGACTTCAATCAAATCGGACTGAGCGGATTCAATTCGGAATCCGGATTCTCCAAAACGTGCATCATCCAGATCGAGAACAATCAATTCATCGAAGCGAAAAGGGGTTTCCGTTGTGGAGTAGACTTCGACCCCCAAACGAGAAACAATTGCCTCGGAAAGAGGGAGAAACAAAAGCGACGGGTTGGATTTCAGAAGACCCATCTGCGGAATCCTAAAACGGGTGCCGTTCGATTCCAAAAAGGCCTCAAGCTGACTGAAAAACCTCCTACGGTCCTTTTGTGCGAACGGAGTCTGGGACAAATGAATCCAGAGGAAGTGTTGCCCTCCGATCTGGGTGACAAGGGTCTTTGTGGTCGATTCAATGGTGCTGTCCCCGAAGAGGCCGGAAGTCTTTCCAGAAAATTGGATCGTTACATGATTGGCTTCGGCGGTGCTGAAAATTTCGTTGGCGGTCAAAGGGCGTAAACCCTTCACCTCTTCCGTGATCTCATCGGAGGCCTCGGCGAGTCTCGAAACGCCTTCGCTCAAGGTCTCTGTTTGCGTCTGGAGGCGCTGGCGCTCCTGCCGTTCGAGATCGATGGTCTCCTTTGCTGAGGCAAGCGTCGAGGCGAGTAACTCCTTTTCCCGCTCAGCGACATTCACTTCTCCCTCGAGGCGAATTCTCTCCGCGTCAAGCCGTGATCGTTCCGCTTCCGCACGGTTCAAGGCGGTCAGCTTACTTTGTAGCTCTGATTCCAGTTGGGCGACACGCTCTGATCGGCGGATTAACTCTTCGTCACTTCTTTCTGCTGTTGCCGACAATGCCTCTACGTTTTGGGCGAGAGCAGCTGCCTCTTCGTCGAGTTTTTCTTTCTCTTCAGTAAGCCTTTGGAGTTCAAGATTGGCGGCATCCTCACGCTTTTCGGCAGCCGACTTACTCTCAAGAAGTTCAGCCGCCTTTTCTTCCGCCTCAGCGAGAAGGCGTTCCCGTTCGACGATTTCTTCCTCTTTCTCTAACAAATCGAGGGAAAGGTCTCTCTTGGCCTCCTCCAGCGCTTCGAGACTCTGGAGTGCTTCTCCCAAGGCGTCCTCGGTTTCTGATTGTTCGTTCTGCTCGGCGGCAAGTGCCGAGGCGAGAAGGTCCATCATCGCGTCATCCTCGAAGGATTCATCGATACTCTCCTGGAGAATATCCTCGCGACCAGCAGTGACGGGTTGTCCTGATTTTTCAAACTCCGCGAGTGCGAGAAGACTCAGCAACAGGAAGTCGCAAACGATGAGGAGCAGGCTGCGGTTCATACGTTATTTCCTTCCAATGAATCGTATATCAGACTGCCGCTAAACGGATACTCTCGCACTCAAAATGAGCTTCCTCTTCAAGGGGCGAAGGTGGAAGATCTTGAAGAGTGAAACGAATATGATTCCAAAAAGAGTGGAGGCGTAGGCGGCCATCAAACTGGCTTCGACGACTCCCACGGCGAGAAAAATGAGGGAGGCGACTGTTCCTCCAAGTCCGAGATAGAGGCCGCCGTCAAACAGGTTCTCCTCATTATCGAGAAGCTTAAGTTTAGTCTCTTCGGAAACATTTTGACGGCGAATTTCCGAAAGCTTTACCAAGCAAAAAACGTAAAGACCGAGCTGAAGCGCGAGGAAAATGAGCAGGATGAGAAGCGTAACGTCGTCGATCGAGATTGTATTCATGAGATTTGCGGAAGTGGCTACCAAAGATGCGGATTGAAGTTGGAAACGGACTGTGGTGTCGGCGGAGTCTGGCTGTTGAAAGAGGGTGGGTTCGAAAAGGAGTAGGATAGCCCCTGCAAAAATCGACGCTAGAACGAATTTTCGAATAGCTCCTTCGAAGAGATTTGGCCTGGCTAGACCACGGTCTCCTGGATTGGGCAGCAGAGGAGTAATCGAAATGATCAGAAAAAAGAACGCGAAGACCCAAAACGCCATGCGTAGAATGAGCGCCACTTCCGGATAGAGCAGCACAAGCCGCGCGGGAGCTTCGAATCCTGGAACTTCGAAAGATGAGGGAATAAATGTGTCCTCCTGAATCACTTTCTGCTGGTCTAGCTGATAAAGAGAGCCGCCAGGACCCATGGCGAAGGATTGATTTAGGTCGGAAAGGCCCCGTTGCGGAAATTTCTTGAGAAAGCGCACGAGCTCTTCGGGATTTGCATCGCTGAGAAGTAATCGTGAAACGAGTGCTTGGTGGGATCTCCTTTCTCCACGAAGTTGGTTGGATATTTCGAGAAAAGTCATTGGTGAGTCGAATGAACGAAACATCTGGGACAGCACCTCAAAGGGAAGTGAGTTTCCCCAGACCGCGAGCTCCTCACAGAATTGGAACCACAACAGATTGTCTGCAGGACTATCTGATGTGGCCGATTGGACCAGATCTCCAAGAAATTGCGGCTGAAAGCTTCGCTCAGCGGCTAGGTAAACTGCGAGAATGCCTCCTACTCTCTCCGGGAGAATTTGGACGCGTTCCTCTGCAGCTGAAGCCGACGACGGTTCTGCGGGTATGGCGGGCAAGAGAATACGGACGGCTGGAAGCGTCGAGCGGTCTAAATTCCGAATCGCTTGGGCTCGAGACGTTTTGGTCAAAAATGGTTCCACTGCCACGGCAGGCGTAGGGTTCGCCTCTTCTATGAGATCGGCCCAAAAAGGGAAGGCTGAGGCATCGCTTCCAGGTGCGACATCGGAATCGGACAGAAATTGCGCTGCGGTGGAATTCCCCGCCAGCTCAAAGCGCTCAGCCACTTCCCATAGAGGCGTGCCTTGTTTGGCTGCTTTTTGAATCACTACTGGATCTACTGCTTTAAAGTAAGCAGGCAGCAGGAATGCCGCTGCTCCAAAAAGAAGGCTAAGCGCGAGCAAACCGATGTTTTTCCAGCCAGGCATTTCCTAGGGGAAGAGTAGCAGCCATCTTGGGGCAATCATCAATCGTGAACGCTTAGGCGCCAATCCTCCAACTCCGCCCGAATTGATTCCCTACCTTTCCACCAGTTTCGCTTCAATCGTACTGCGAGGTCGATTGGTTTGCCGACTGGAGGAGATCGATCAGCCATTCGCCATCCAATTACTTCCAGGTAGCCATGATCCTCGAGTGAGAAACGAATATGCTCTTTGCCGAAAGGTCGGGGAACTACGTTGATCACTACCTGCCGTAAACCGATGATGGGCTCCTCGTTGCCCTGCCCGAAAGGTCCTATCGATTCAATTTCGAGAATCGTCTGTCGGTCTACTGATTCGGCTTCGGCAATGGCGTTCAATCGGAGGACTCTAGCAGGAAGAGCCCCGTTGCACACCTCTTTGACCGCTTGACTGAACGCATCCGAAAAGGCTTCAACAAAGGAAGGTTCAATACTCATCCCCAGAGCCATGGGATGACCGCCCCACTTTGTAGGTGAGACTGCACAGCGTTCCATTACTTGAAGAAGATTGATACCTTCGATTCCCCTCCCGGATCCCTTAAGTATTTGACCGTCCCACCCCAAGACCAGACAGGGACGGTGAAACATTCGGGAAAGTCGACCAGCAACGATTCCGACCACTCCTGGATGCCAGTCTTCGTCCCAAACAACGATTCCGTCTGCAGGAGTCTCTCCGATCTTGTCTAGTGCCTCGTCGATGACCCGCTTTTCAAGGGCTCGGCGATCTGCGTTCACTCCGTCCAACTTTCGGGCAAGGGCAAAAGCAAGGCGGTTATCCTGTGTGGTGAGCAGTTCCAGACCGATTTCCGCGTCATCGATTCGTCCGCCTGCGTTTATCCTTGGGCCCAAACGGTAGCCGACATCGCTTGGGGAAATTGGGAAAGCTGGATCGATATCTGCGACTTGCATGAGCGCTTTCAGTCCGCAGTTTTCGGTTGTCCTCAGTCGATTGAGACCGTGATGGACAAAGATCCGATTCTCGCCGGTCAAAGGAACGAGGTCTGCGACCGTGCCAAGTGCGACGAGATCAAGTAGGCTTTTGAGGTCAATGCGATCACGCGCGCCACTAGAGACCAGTTCGTGCTCTCGGATGGTAGCATGGAGCAACTTGAAGATAAGTCCGGCCGTGCAATGGGTTTGAAATTCGGATTGAACCTGATTCTGTAAATGTGGGTTGATCAGAATACAATCGTCGGGAAGGTTCGGAAAATCGGTTGCCGCATGGTGATCGACTACGATCGTGGGGATGTGGATCGAGGAGAGGTAGGAGAGCTCATCCTCCGAGCGAGTCCCACAATCGAGAATGAGAAGTAGATCTGGTTTTTCGTTGGATAGAAGGCGATCCAATGCGCTTTTGGTGAGTCCGTAACCCTCGTTCAGACGATCGGGAATAAAGGTAAAAGACACTCCGTCGAGCGCCTTGATCAGTTGGGTAGCTAGAGCGGCACTTGTGATGCCGTCGACATCGTAATCGCTGAAAATGCCGATCGTCTGACCATGGAGAATGGCATCGGAAAGCTGCTTTGCGGCCCTAGGGCAGTGATAAAGATCCTTTGGATCGAGAATTTCCGAAAGTCGTGGTGAAACCCAGGATTGAATCGCCTCTCTATCGGGACCAATCCGTTGCAGGATAATTTGCGAAGCAATGTTTGAGTATCCCATGGCTTCCGAGATCTTTTCGAGCTCTTCGCCTTCATAGTCCGGGTATTCCCATTTTTGATATCGATGGTTCTCTTTAGCTGACACTGAATTCACCGTGGAGGGCATCCTGGCCTTTTTCAATGATGCAAATTATCTGCTATTTACGACTTGATTAAGTTGGTTATCAGATTTTGTTTCTGAGTTCCGCAGGACTTTCTTTGCGGAGTAAATAATCCCAACTATGGCAAAAAACATAAATACAGAGATTAAGCGGCTTGAATTGGAAGCTGCTAAGTTAGAAAAACAAAGACTCAGTCTTCTCAAACAACAGGATAAGGAAGAGAAGCAGTTGAAGAAACTCGACTCGATCGTTGAGCGCAGTGGCTACAAGAACGCGAAACAGCTGATTGAAGCTTTGATGGTAAGAAATAAAATCGCTCCGTCTCAGTTGAACAAAAAGGCCGCTAAAGGCACAGGGCGCACGCGGACGACGGTGACGGCAAAACTCCGTGACAAGATCCGTGCGAGTCTGAAGTCCGGTATGACCAAGACTGCGATTGGCGAGAAATTTGGGATCAGCTACCTCGTCGTGCGCGGCGTTGAGAACGGCAAATACGATAAGCTGGCGTAAACCTTTCGACTCCGATTTTAAAAGGCGACAGAGGATGCTCTGTCGCCTTTTTTAGTGAAGATATTAATCCAACGATCTAATAGGTGATAGACTCGTAGTGGTTTCAAAATCGAAATCTCTATCGGAAGGATCCGATGGGCGATTTGGATTTCGATTTCGACCATCGAATCTCGTCTATTTCAGTGGCGGAGAAATAAAACCCACATCAGTATCAAAATCTGAGATTCATTTCCGTTGTGGTTCTTTCATCTCGTGGAGAATAGTTGAAAACGGAAAGCATCATGGACGAGCCCGATCCTATTGAATTCGAAATCACGGACGAATTGGACCTTCATACCTTCCATCCGTTGGACGTAGGCGAGCTGGTGCCGGATTATATCGGTTTGGCTCAAGAGAAAGGCTACACCCGTGTGCGGATCGTCCATGGCAAGGGGATCGGAACGCTGAGAACAACTGTACATGCACTTCTAAAGAGGGATCCGCGGGTGGTGAGTTTCCAGATTGCCGATCAGACAGAAGGAAGCTGGGGTGCTACGGTTGTGTTTTTGAGAAAGTGATGCGCGCTTCTCATGACCTCCCTCAGCCCGTCGAGTCGCTCAAGGTGAACAATGACGGCTACAGGCTCTAGGCGAGGACGTTCGGCCCTAAGCTGATCGAAGGATAACCTCGCTCGCTCCGCTCCGTCGGTCGATCAGCACAGCTACAAAAACCGGAGCGGGAATGTTGGTTCGCTGTGATCATACTCTGCAGCTTCGGAATCGTCTTCCTCTTCAGGGAGCACGTGGCGAAAGGGGAGATCACTCCCGCCTTGATCGAAAAAGTCGTTTCCGACCGAATAAACGATTCTCTTTTCTTTTGAGTATCTAAGAGGCTCACCATCGTAAGGGTCTCTCGGGATCGACGATAGGTAGTCAGGAACCAGGTCTTCCAGATTACCAGGAAGATCGCCTTGGTCGAGGTAGTAGGACTGAAGGGCCATGCTGATGCGGGTGGCTGAGAGATTTGTTTTAGTAAAGTAAAAGCGATCTACAGTGGCGTCTAGAGCTGGAAAAAGGATAGTGAGCAGTATCTCGCCATATGGATTTCGATTGAGAAGATCAGACCATGCCCGGTTATCGAGTCTTGCGCTGAGTTTGGCGGTGTTTGAGTTAGTTCTTTCTTTAGCTGATGACTTCGCTTCGTTCGATTGTTCAAGAAACACTAGAAAAACTTCGTTTATTGTTCGGTTTTTGCGCAAGCCTACATAGGAGAGAAGTCGCTGGCTCGTAAGCTGTGGCTTTGAGGTTCTAGCGGGTGAATCGGGTATACCTTCAGCTGCAATTTTTAGGGTGTTAAAAATAAATTGAAACTCTTGACGTATTGCGTGGTCGAAAGCGTTTGGAAGAGCTTGCTCGTAATCAAAACCGGAAGCGAAGGACTTCCAGTTAATTGCGGGAAGAAATACGTGTTCCTGGTATGTGGCCAGTTCAAAGACCAGATCTTCTAAGAGTGAGAGGTTCACAATCAGACCCAAGAGCGCTCCACCTGTTTGGGATACTACTTTCAGCTCGTCGGCTAATATGGCCAGTCGATCGAACGCTTCTTTGGATTTGCCCGATAGGTGCAAGGCTCGAGCCTCGAAAATCCTCAGTATCCCATATTTGCGCCAATTTGTAATGCCAAAATCATAATTCGCTAATGAAAACTCTTGGTCTGGTAGAAAGACAGGTCGGTTGAATGCGGTCTCAACGCCGCGTATGAATTCCTGATTCAGAAGAACGATTTGCTGGAGGGAGTTTAAATCCCAATTTTCGTATAGTCTATAGTCTGTCCAACTCCCGTCATCGTCGGAGTATCCTGAAATGAATTCGCCCGGAATCTCTGGATCGTTTTCGTTTAGGAAACTCTTTAGGTATGCAAAGCCGTTCACTTCCGGATCATCTGGTCCAAGTTCAACTGCCAGAGCGCTGTAGTCGAGTGGCTCCTCTTCACCGGCCCGCATCCAGAAGACCAGTGCAGCGAGAAGAAGCACCAAAATACCGAAGGCAATTACGACCCATTTGAAAAACGTTCGCACGGTAAGAACAGTTTAGAAATACGAGTTATGGGGCAAACTGATTCCCGAGGAGGAATTGGTTTTGTGTTTTGAATTTTTCCCAGTACGGAGGACTCCATCGATTCGATCGGTAGTCTTGGTTTTCGGGTTACTAGTGCTACGTATTAAACCCCGTCTCATACAAAGCATGATCGCACAAATCGAAATCGAAATCGGTATCGCTATCGAAAGCCCTCGAGACCCGATTTCGATCCCGATACCGAATCCCGAGTATGTTCTAATTAAGTAGCAAAATAATAATTACATTTAAGAAGCGAGAAAATTAGGCGATCATGACTGCCCTCATCGAGGCGGGCTACAGAGCCAAAAACTGTAAGGGACGTAGTCCAGTCCTGAGCCGGTTAAGGACGACTTCACAAAGATGAGGCTGTGTAACCAATACGGCTCCTGGACACCGAGGCCGGCGTCCCTCCAATGTGGTATTAACTCGCTCGCTCGGCGGCGTCGGATTCGATGGCTTCGCGGAGGGTTTTGAGGTCGGCTTCGAGAGCTTCTTTTACTGCAGGGAGGTCCTCTGCTGAAGCCACATCGTTGCGGCCGAAGACGTAGAATTTGATTTTCGGCTCTGTTCCGCTGCCGCGGACTGCGTAGCTGTTCCCATCGGCTAAGGTCACGAAGTAAAAGTCCTGCGTGGGTATCGTGTTTCCGTCCGCATCCAGGATGGTTTCCGTTCCGAAGTCGGTTACTTTCTCTACCGCAACGCCATTGATTGCGGTGGGTGGAGTCTCGCGGTAGGATTTTAGGATCCTTTGGATCTTAGCCGCCCCAGAGGCGCCCTCGTAGTAGACGTTCCCCAGTCTTTCGAGGTGGTAGCCGTAAGTGAGGTAAATCTCGTCGAGGAATTCCGCCACGGTTTTTCCCTCCTCCTTTAACGAGGCCATCAGCTCGCAAAACATGAGAACGGCTGCGTTCGCGTCTTTGTCGCGGATCAAATCGTTTGCCAGATAACCATAGCTTTCTTCCCCCCCAAAAACGTAGAAGGTGCTGTGCTCGAGAAGTAGTTTTGCTCGGGTCCGATAGTCGGTCTGGTCGTAGCAGAGAACGATACCGTCGGATTCCCGTAGTTTCGCGTCGAGGACTTCCTGATACTGCCGCAGCTTGGCACCGATCCATTTGAAGCCGGTCAAGGTATTGATGACTTTCAGTCCATGCCCGTGGCCGATCTTTTCCTGCAAAGGGGTGGTAACGAAAGTCTTGATCAGAGCCGCCCGCTGGGTGCCTGCCTCTGGAAGGAGCCCGATCTTCTTCATCTGCTGAATGCGAAATTCTGCGAGGACCGATCCGATCATATTTCCGGTCAGCAAGGTCATTTCCCCATCTTCGCCGCGGATGGCGACTGCCATACGGTCTGCATCGGGATCTGTCGCTACGACGAGATCCGCTTTCTCTTGGTTGGCTTGGGCGATCGCCATGGAGAGTGCCTCGGCATTCTCCGGGTTGGGAGATTGGACGGTGGGGAAGCGCGGATCATGAATCGCCTGCTCTGCGACCTCGGAAACCTCAAGGCCAAGGCGTTCGAGCAGGGGTAGGGTAGCGATCCTGCCGGTCCCGTGGATCGTTGTGAAAACCACTTTGGGTTGGTTGCGGCTGAGCAATTCGCGGTCAAGAACGCTTCCCTCCAACACGTCAAGGTAGGCGGAATCCGCTGTTCCGCTCAGCTCTACGACTCGAGAAAGGTCCTTTTCGAGAATATCGCCAGTGGCATCAAGGGCGACTTTTTCCACTTCAGCAACGATTCCTTCTGCGTGTGGGGAAACGATCTGGGCACCATCTTCGAAGTAGACCTTGTATCCGTTATCGTGCGATGGGTTGTGACTCGCGGTAATCACGATCCCGGTATGGGCACCAAGGAAGCGTACCGAGAAACTCAGTTGAGGAGTTGAACGGGGACCATCGAAAATATAGGCCTGACCTCCACACTGGCTCCAAACCGAAGCGGCGAGCTCGCAAAAGTGGCGGGAGAAAAAGCGAACATCGTGCGCGATGACCAGCTTGGGGACCTCGTAGTCGCGACCATCCTCAGCGAGAAATTGGCTCGTGTAACGATACAGACCGATCGTGGCTCGCGTGACATTGATGTCGTTGAGGACGTTGGCCCCCGCTGCCGGATGATCGGGATTGTCTTTGCCTCCAGCCCCAAGCTCGGCCTCTGCAGAAACCTGCCCAATCGTGCGCCCCCGCATACCCCCGGTCCCGAAGGCGAGGTTTTGGAAAAAACGATCGTTCAGCTCCTGCCACTCACCCGTTTCAACCAACTCGACCAGTGAATCCGAGGCCCATTCTGGCAGGCTTTCACTGGAGAGCCATTGGTTGAGATGCTCTGCTGCGGCGGGCAGTAGTTTTTTGGCAGAAACGGCTTCCTCGACGAGAGTTTGTGTGGACATGGGTCGATTTGAGACAACACGGGAGTCAGGCGCAACGAGGGAATTCGAAATTGGAAAGCTGTTGGTGGAATTCAGTGGAACCAGCCGGTAATAGCGATTGGATTCGTCGAAGCTTGGCTAGCGAAGCAGGAGCGGCGACTTCATTCGCCGGTTTTTGGTAACCAGACGTGGATTCATACAATTTTCGGCTGCTGAAGCAGCCGTTCCGGCTTCGTCTCTTGCCCACTGGAGGGTCAATCCCCGCTTTTTTCTCGCTTTGAAATCGCGTGATTTCCATTCTCTTAAGATGCGCACGGAAAAAGACTCTATGGGTGAGATGCAAGTCGCCGATGAGGCCCTCTACGGGGCCTCTACGCAGAGGGCTGTCCTCAATTTTCCGATTAGCGGATACCGGATGCCGGATGGATTTATTGTAGGGCTGGGCCTGGTCAAGGCAGCCTGTGCTTCGGCGAATGAGGAGCTGGGGCGGCTGGATGCCGAAAAGGCGGATTTGATTCGGAAGGCCGCGGATGAGGTAATTGCGGGTAAGCATCACGAGCAGTTTCCGGTCGACGTTTTTCAGACCGGGTCTGGCACGTCTTCGAACATGAACATTAACGAGGTGATTTCGAACCTCGCATGCACCTATGCCGGCAATCCGATTGGGGCAAAGGAACCGGTTCATCCGAATGATCATTGCAATATGGGGCAGTCCTCGAACGACATCATTCCAACCGTCCTCCACGTGAGTGTAGCGGTCGCCCTCAAGGAGAAGCTGATTCCCGCTCTCGATCATCTTGCCGAAGTTTTGGAAGAGAAAGCGAAGGCCTTCGATCAGATCGTGAAGATCGGCCGTACCCACCTGATGGATGCGACTCCTCTGACTTTGGGTCAGGAGTTTTCCGGCTATGCGGCTCAGGTTCGCAAGGGCTCTTCACGCGCGGCCAAAGCGGTCGAGGTACTCGGTGAACTCGCGATTGGAGGAACGGCGGTCGGCACTGGGATCAACTGCCACCCTGAGTTTCCGGGAAAGGTGGCGAGAATTCTATCGGAGAAAACCGGAATCGGATTCCGGGAAGCAGACAATCATTTTGAAGCGCAGGGTGGCCGGGATGATGCGGTCGAGGTCGCCGGGTTACTGACGACGATCGCAGCCAGTCTGACGAAGATCGGAAACGATATTCGGCTGTTGGGTTCGGGTCCCAGATCAGGTTTGGGAGAAATCTCCCTTCCTTCAACGCAGCCAGGATCGTCGATCATGCCCGGGAAGGTGAATCCGGTGATGAGTGAGATGCTGGTTCAGGCGTCAATGTATGTGATGGGTCTGGGAAATACGGTTGGTCTTTGTGGTAGGGACGGTCATTTCGAACTGAACGTCACCATCCCTCTCATCGCTTACAGTCTCCATGAGTCCATCCGTGTCTTAGCGAACTCCTCGGAAACATTTGCGGATCGCTGCGTTGCGGGTATTGAGGCAAATCGTGAAACCTGTGACGAGCTGGTCAAGAGAAGTTTGATGCTTGTGACAGCGCTCAATCCGTTCATCGGCTACGACCAAGCGGCGAAGGTGGCAAAACAAGCTTTTGCTGAGAATAAGACTTTGAGGGAAGTTGTTCTTGAGGAGGGCCTTATGGATGAGGATACGCTCGATTCAGCACTCGATCCAATGAGTATGGTTTCACCTTCCGCCTAACTTACGAATCCACTCAGCGCCGAGCCTACCCTATCGTGTCCGAAACCGCAGAGAAGCACTCCAAGCTGAAAAGTCGCCTTCATGCTGTAGAATCTTTTCTCGTGGACGTAGTCTACGATCGGCGGTCGGGAAAATCAGCAAGTGTGGTAGGATTCGTTCTCAACGGGTTTTCTTACCTGTTTGAGTTGATTGTGAGGTGTCGTCTTTTCCTCTACGGGAACCGGATCCTACGCAATCGGCCATTGGGATGTCTCGTGGTTGTAGTGGGCAACCTCACCGTTGGAGGAACTGGAAAGACACCGGTAGTAGAGAAATTTGCGAGGAGTTTGAGTGAGCAGGGCAGAAAGGTTGCGATCCTGAGTAGGGGATACAAGAGCAAGAAAGAGCCATTTTACAAAAAGTGGTGGAGGTGGATCAGTCACGCATCCGAACCACCACCACGGGTTGTCAGCGATGGTAAAGAAGTTCTCATAGGGCCCAGGGAGGCGGGTGATGAGCCGTATATGTTGGCTCGTAATCTTCCCGGAGTCCATGTGCTGGTCGACAAGAATCGGGTGAAGGCGGGTGCCTATGCCATTCGCCGTTTCGGGTGTGATACTTTGATTCTAGACGATGGTCTTCAATACCTGCCCTTGAAGGGAAGTATGAATCTGGTCTTGGTGGACAAGACAAACCCGTTTGGAAACCAGCGCCTTCTTCCCCGCGGGATCCTCCGGGAACCTGTTAGCCACCTTAAGCGAGCTTCCTACGTATTCCTGACCAAATCAGATGGTTCTTCCTCCGACGAACTAGAAGAGATGGTCCACCGCCACCACCCTGAAGTCGAAATTATCGAGTGTGAACACAAACCAACCCACCTTCAGAGCCTCGACCTGAAGGAGAAACTGCCGGCAGACCACCTGAAGGGGGCGCGGATCGCTGCTTTTAGCGGAATCGCCGTTCCGGAAGGCTTTGAGGGATTTTTACGGGATCATGGGGCATCCATTCGATACAATCGGCGTTTCCTCGATCACCACTGGTTTTCTGACCGTGATCTGGAAAACATAGCAAAACGTGCGAAGGAAATGGAGGTGGATTATATAGTGACAACCGAAAAAGACGCGGTTCGGATCAGCAAAGACTACGACTTCGGATTACCGACTTATTTCCTCCGGCTTGAGATCGGCCTACTCAGTGGGGCGAATGACTTTGAGGAAGCGGTGGCGAGAGTTTGTTTTCCGGGGCGGCCGCTCGCAGAGAAGGCGCAAGTAAAGGACGCTCTACGAGTGGCTTCGGCTTCGTAACCCGTTGCGCAACAAGTCAGCAGATCGCTTCCAGTGAAAACAGCTATTGGCATCGACATAGGCGGATCCCACATCAAGGGAGCTCTCGTAGATTTGAAGGAAGGACGCTTGCTCACGAAAAGGACCCGCATGGATACTCCCCATCCAGCGACTCCTGATGCGGTGGTTGAAGTCTGTAAGGAGGTCGTGAATTCGCTGCCAGAGTCCGATCTTGTTGGCGTTGGGTTTCCCGGGGTCGTTAGTGGTGGAAAAGTATTCACGGCTCAGAACCTTGATAAGCGTTGGATTGGATTTCCGCTGGAAGGTAAGTTGAAGCATGAACTAGGGTTACACGTTCGGACAATTAATGATGCGGATGCAGCCGGGGTTGCGGAGGTTTTAAAAGGGGCTGGTCACAAGATCGAAGGCACTGTGATTGTCCTCACGATTGGAACTGGTGTTGGCTCGGCTTTTTTTACGAATGGCTCCTTGGTGGCTAATACGGAGCTGGGCCGGATGTTGTTGAAGAGGGGGTTGGAGGTAGAGGCCTACGGATCGGATAGGATCCGTGAAAAAGAGGGTCTCTCTTTGGAAGAATGGGCAGATCGGTTACAGGAGATTTTGACCGAGATTGAAAGGGTTTTCTGGCCGTCAATGATCATTATTGGTGGTGGTGGTGCCAAAGACTTTTCGGAGGTTCAGGATCGTTTTCAGACCGAGGCGACTCTTTGTCATGCCGAGCACAAGAATAAGGCGGGAATTATCGGGGCTGCCTTGTGGGCGGCTAAAAACGGTTGCTGAAGTATCGGCGCGCGCCTTTTGTGGCTTGTGATGACTAGCAAAAAAGAGAGGAAGGGCATTATTCTGGCAGGTGGCTCGGGAACCCGCCTTTTCCCCCTTACGCGGGCGGTGAGCAAGCAGTTGATGCCGGTCTATGACAAGCCAATGATCTACTACCCGTTGTCGGCTCTGATGCTTGCCGATATTCGAGAGGTGATGATTATTTCAACGCCTGAAGATCTACCCCTCTTCGAGAAACTCCTTGGCGACGGTAGTTCCTTGGGAATGTCTTTTTCCTATGCGGAACAACCGCGCCCAGAGGGCCTGGCTCAGGCTTTTTTGATCGGTGAGTCGTTTCTTGATGGGTCTCCCGCGTCGTTGGTTCTTGGAGACAATTTATTTTACGGAGGAGATTTTACTTCAGCGATTCGAAATGCGACGGCGTCGGATGAATCCGTAATTTTCGCCTATGAGGTTTCAAACCCCAAGGCCTATGGAGTCGTAGAATTTGACGACTCGGGAAGAGTGGTGAGTTTGGAGGAAAAGCCGGAGAGACCACGCTCCCGTTTTGCAGTTCCCGGTATTTATTTTTACGAAGGTGACGTTTGCGAGGTGGCAAAATCCCTTAGGCCCAGTCCGCGCGGGGAATTGGAGATTACCGATCTGAATCGCCGCTACCTTGAAGCGGCCCGCTTAAAGGTGGAAGTGATGGGCCGGGGAACTGCTTGGCTGGATACCGGTACTCATGACAGCCTTCTGGCGGCTGCTTCCTTTGTTCAGGTAATTGAACAGCGCCAAGGACTGAAGATTGCTTGTATTGAGGAGATTGCTTTTCGAAACGGTTGGATTGATGCCGAGCGGTTGGAGTCTCTCGCCGACGATCTTGGGAAGACGACCTACGCTGGTTATTTACGGGCCCTGATTCGGTAGTAGGGAAAAGCGTGCTTCTGTTCTTGGATATTGGAGAGGCGACCTTGGTTGCCGAAAAGAGTTTTTTAGTTGGGTATTCGAAGAGCTTGGGGTTCCCTCTTTCGGCAGCTAAAGCAGCCGCTCCTTGGGAATCACTGCGACTGCAATCGCGAGAATAAACCCGCTTCGACGAAATGGTTCTGCAAAACCCTGAGGTCTCGATTGTAACCGCTCTTTACAATCGTCTGGATCTGACGAAGGAGTTTCTGGAAGGGCTTGAGCGAACCCTCTCGGGTGTTCGCTATGAAGTCGTTCTCGTGGATGACGGGAGCACCGATGGAACACGGGATTTTCTATCCAAAGTGAAACGTCCGGAGGTTAGGGTTCTTTTCAACGATTCGAATCTTGGTTTTGCGGGCTCGAACAATCGGGGAGCTCAGGAGGCGAAGGGCGAGCTTTTAGCATTTTTGAACAATGACCTTGTGCTCAGAAGTCGGTGGCTCGAACCCATGATTGGAGCATTGGATCCGAACTCGGGTTTTGTCGGGAACGTACAGCTCAATGCCGAGACTGGCAGGATCGATCACGCGGGCATCGTCTTCACCCCCTGGGGCATTCCTGAACATTGGGGCCAAAACTATCTATCAGTTCCCAAGAAAGGAACACGAGGTTTCCGGGCGGTGACTGCTGCCTGTTGCCTGATCAAAAGGGATTCATTTTTGAGCGAAGGCGGATTCGACGAGAACTTTCGCAACGGATTTGAAGACATCGATCTCTGCTTGCGTCTTCAACAAAAGGGTCGGGTAAACCGGATCTCATTTGAAAGTCGCGTGGGGCATTGGGTGAGTGCAAGCCCAGGCCGAAAGGGAGGCGATGCTGCCAACATTCGACTGTTTCTGGATCGGTGGGGGGACCAGACAGCGAGTTGGGGTCTTGGTGATTGGCCATCCCATTACCTATTGAGGAATCTTCGAAATCCCTTTCGGCTCAATGGACGAAAGACTCTCGATGCGTTGTCCTTGATGGGCAGAGTTCGCAAAACGACTCCCGGTTGGATGGTTGCGCGGGCGAGCTCCCTTCGAAAAAACGGCGTTCCGGATGGATAAAGTATTTATCGACGCGACCGCGACCGCGGAAACTCTTCACCACACAGGGATCCAGCGTGTGGTTCGATCAATTGTGGTCATGGGCGCTCTGCGGGCTGAACAGTGGTCTCCGGTGGTTTTTCGAGACGGAGAGTTTCGCACTCCAACAAGCGGTCAAAGGCAGAGGTTGTATGCGATCTTCGAGAAGGGGTGGCATCGGTTCCCTTGGCTATCTGCTGTTCTCGATAAGAGAGAGCGCCCCCTCGCTTTCGATCCTCTGGCCGAGGGAGAGGATTCTCTTTTTCTAATTCCGGAGATTCCCTCAGGTGAAAGGTTGGATTACCTGGATGATCTGGCAGCGACTGGAGAGCGCCAAATGCCGATGGTGGGAGTGTGTCACGATTTGTTGAGTTGGAGTCACCCTGAATGGACAGCGCGATCGAGGAAAGTAGGGTTCGTCCAATATTTGCGATTTCTTGCCCTTCTCGAACGGGTGATTTGTCCTTCCGTGGCGACCGCTACTGAATGGAGACGCTTTCAGAACGAGACCGGGATAAACGGTGCCGATCCGGAGATTGTGGCGTGGCCAATAGAGAAAACAAAGGCATCTATTCAAAGTGGGGTTTCTCCTTTGCCAAAGATCCTGTCGGTCGGAACTCTCGAGAAACGAAAGAATCATGCGGTTTTGCTCGATGCGGCTGAACAGCTGTGGCGGAGCAACTGTTTTTTCGAACTGGTCCTTGTCGGTAGAAAGCGGGCTAAGGATGAGAACGAAGTTCCGGATCGAATTGCAGGCCTTCGCGAAACAGGTTTTCCCATCCGATGGTTTCCCCGGATTTCGGATGAAGAGCTTGAACGGCTTTACGAGGAGTCGGCTTTTACGGTTTTTCCCTCTTTAGGGGAAGGTTTTGGATTGCCTGTCATGGAGTCCTTGGTGAGGGGTCGACCCTGTATTTGTTCTGGAGAGGGGGCGGTGGGAGAGATTGCTGAGGGAGGAGGCTGTCTTACGGTTGATGTCAGCGAATCCGAGGCAGTCGCAGAGGCGATTCGATTGCTAACGACAGATGGAGTGAGGCTAGCGGAATTGTCGCGCGAGGCGGGAGAGCGCGAATGGCCGAATTGGAACTCCTGGATGGATCGACTGGTTTGGACGGAAGGGCGCGAGTAAATCATGACGCGTTTTTTCGATCTGTATCCGGGCATCGCTACCTTACACCGAATTCGGTATTCGATTCCAAAACGGTCCGCTCTGGTGTAATGACGGCGGTTCCGTGCGATCACGCGTGCGAGTGAGATCGCATTGCTCTTGCCATATTGGTCGTTGAAGTCCTAACGGTAGGGATGGGCGGACAAGCTTATCTGGTCACCGGAGGATACGGTTTTATTGGTTCGAATTTTATTCGCAAGTTGCTCTCGGACGCAGGTTTTTCGGGAACAATCGTCAACCTTGACGCTCTGACCTACGCTGGTAATCCTGCAAATCTTGTAGAGTTCTCTGAAGACCCGCGTTTTTTTTCTGTAGAGAAGGGCATTGGCGATGAGGCCGTTGTTTCTCAGCTGCTCGAACAACATGCGATTACAGCTGTGATCAACTTTGCAGCCGAATCTCACGTTGACCGTTCCATCGATTCCCCGGAACCATTTTTCGAGACCAACGTAAATGGAACGCTTCGCCTTCTCCAAGCGGTCCGCCGTTACTGGAAGGCACTCGATGGAGAGAAACAGAAGAAATTTCGGTTTCTTCATGTGTCGACGGACGAGGTTTATGGTTCCCTGGGTCCAGTGGATCCCGCTTTCAGCGAAGAAAACCCTCACCGCCCGAACAGCCCGTATTCGGCTTCTAAAGCGGCGAGTGACCATATCGTTCGTGCTTATCACCACACGTACGGATTGCCGGTAGTGACTACCAACTGCTCGAACAACTACGGACCCTTCCAATTTCCGGAAAAGTTGATTCCTCTGATGGTTCTCAACGCTATCGATGGAAAGGATCTTCCGATCTACGGCGATGGAATGAACGTCCGCGATTGGCTATTCGTTGAGGATCACTGCACCGCTATTCAGGCAGTTCTGGCGGAGGGTAGGATTGGAGAAACCTATAACATTGGGGGGAAGTGTGAGCGCCCGAATATCGAAATAGTGGACCGGATTTGTGAAATCTTGGACGAGGTTAGGCCGCGGAGGGACGGACAGTCCTACAGCGCCCAGAAAACCTACGTATCTGATCGTCCCGGACATGATCGGCGGTACGCTATCGATGCGACTAAAATCGAGCAGGAAATCGGCTGGACGCCGTTGGAGACATTTGAAACCGGCATTCGGAAGACGATTCTCTGGTATCTCGAAAACAGGGAGTGGTGTGAGGAGATCGAGAAGAAGAAATACCAGCGACAGCGGATCGGCACCAGTGCCTAAGTCTCGCTTTGGTCGGGTATGGTTTCAGTTTGTAGGTTTACTAGCGGGAAGAGGCCCGATTGGATCGAAGGCAGGGTTTGTGTAGTTATTTATGGTTGAAGGAGGCGGATCGACTGTCTTTTGTGGTCGTTTATGACGGTTCGTTCTCTCATTCCGGGTCTCTTAGCCCTTACAGCAGTTTCTTTCACAGCCAGCAGTATTAGCGGGCAAACTTCCACCCCCTCTCCAGCCGAAGGGGCGACCCTACGGATGACGGATTTACCGCTCCCCGAGGATTACTACCCCGGATTGAGGATGATCCTTGAACAGGCGGGCAGACGGGCACCCGAGCTGGTGCGAGTGGGTTTGGACCGCGAAATGGCCCAGGAGCGGCTAAGAATCGCTCGGTCGCGTTACTACCCAAGTTTGGGCATCGGTGGTAACCTCGGTTACCGTTTCGTGCAGCGCTCGGGCGAGGACAATGACGGCAGCCTTTCGGGTTCGGTCTCGGTTGGTGTGAACCGGCCTCTTTATTTCTGGGGAGCTGTCACCGCGGGGATCGAGAAGGGTGAGATCGACTTCGAGAACAGCCTTCTGTTCAGCAAAGAGGAGTTTCAGACCACTGTTCAACTGCTGAGGAACGAGTATCTGATTCTTATTTTGAACGAAATGCAGCTGCGCAACCTTCGTTTGGAGCGCACTAATTTGGAGACTAGCCTTGCGCGGCGTGAATCCGACTATCGTGCCGGGCGCTTGTCCGAAGAGGAATACCTGACCTATCTGATCGAGTTGGATCGATCTCTAATCGAAATCGAAGAGCTGGAAGATGAGCGAAACGAGACGCTGACTACCTTCCAGCGAATAAGCGGAGTGAATGAGGCACCACAGATCCCTGCGGGAATCGCTCCGATCAACCTCGACGCATTGGAAGCTGAAATTCGGGGAGATGAATTAGATCCAATGTGGGTGGAAAACACGTTCAACGTTCAATTGAACCGCAATTCGATGGAGAAGATGGACCTGGACGCTACGATCATCAAAGCGCAACAAAGGCCGAACATCAGCTTTAGTGCGAGCGTGAGCCAGGCACCTGTGAACACCGCGACTGAGAATGATGTGGACACCATCCGATGGTTTGCGGGTCTTTCAGTGAGCTGGAATGTCTTTGACGGATTCGCAACCCAAGCCAGCCGCCGGATCAACCTGCTTCAAAAAAGGCACCTCGAAAGTCAGATGCGGACGAACATTCTGGTTCTGGAAGAGGAAAGAACGAAGATGGAGAACGCCCTTCTCGTTATGATACGCAAGCAAAGGCTAGCCGAACGGCGATTCGATCTTGATTCAAAGATTTACTCCCGGGTAAAGCAGGAATTCAGTGACGGTCGGGTGTCTTCGAACGAATTTCGGCAGACCCAGTCAGATTTCTACGCTGAGGAATTGAACTTGAACATTGCTCGTTCGGCTCTTCTCCAAGCCGTTGCCGACTACCTAGTGATTTTGAACGCAGACCGCGCAATCGACTATCTCGAGTTTCAAAAGACGGACGTTTAGCCCGTCTTTCTAGAAAACTTTGAACGGAAGCATGTTTCCGTTTGTCTCCCGTTTTTAACCAAGACACTGATTTGGCCACTAAATCGAATTCTCTTCTTTCCGTTATCCTCAAGGTAGTCCTTCCGCTGGCGCTGATTGGTGGGATATTCTGGTTGTTCATCACCGGACTGCGGCCTGATGCAGTTGTCGAGCCGGTTTCCAAAGGCATTGCTTTGGATGCGGTCCCAGGTAGTCTTACGGTGAATCCGGCCTACAGTATTACTCTCACGACAGAGGTGAGTGGTAGCGTTCTAAGGAGTGCGCTCGAGCTAGGAAAAAGAGTTGAGGAGGGTGAGTTTCTGATCGAAATCGACCCTACCGACCTCCTTTTGCAGTATGAAGCGTTTAAGGCAAGCTACGAATCATTAGAGAGACGAGTTGAGTTAGACGCTGATGATCGGATAGCGCTCCAGAATCGCCAAGATGACCTTGATAACTTTGAACGCCTTTTTCGTGAAGGAACGCTATCAGGTTTTGAGATTCAACGTGAAAGAGAGGCCTTCCAGCTTTTCTTGGAGACTCAGACCGAAAAAAAAATTAACGACGAGACTCAGCTTCGGCAGATGGAGATCCAACTGAAGGAGTGGCGTCGGACACTTGAGAAGACCACCGTTCTTGCACCGGTTTCCGGTATCATCACCCGGATCTTCGCTTGGCCGGGAGAGTTGGTTGGGGTCCGCACGTCCCTGGCGGAGCTCTACAGCGACGAGCTTCTGATAGAGGCAAAAATCAACGAAGAGAACTTTGCAGGGATTCAGATTGGTCATCCAGCAAGAATTCGTTTCCTCGCCTTCGGAGATCGAATCTTTCCGGCCACGGTTGAGAAGGTGCTTCCGAACGCGGATCCTGAGACCCAGCAGTATACGGTCTACCTCCAGCTGGATGAGGGGGAGGAGTTTCTCCGGTCTGGACTGACGGGTGAGGTGAGCATCATCAAGAACCGTCGGGAGGATACGTTATTGGTTCCTCGACGGGCCTTGTTTGGAAATTTTGTGTTTGTTGTGGATAACGGAGTTGTTGAAATGCGCAGGGTCAGGAGCGGGTTTCTCGGGCTGAATCAGGCTGAAATCATCGATGGTGTCGAAGAGGGCGAAATTGTGATCGCGGACGAAATTGATCGTTTTCGTGATGGAGACAAGGTGTCCGTGATCCGCCCTGGTGAGCAAGGCTGAGCCCCCTGATTCCGTTCAAGATGCGGGGCTCAACGAACTTTCTGATAGCGATCCGTTTCCTTCTATCGAGGAAACGGTCGATGTTCATGAGCTTGGCTGGAATTGTCTTCGGGGTGGCATTCTTTATTGTCACTCAGGCGCAAACGTCGGGGTTTGAGCAGTTTTTCATTCGGACCATGTTGGGGGTAAATGGGGCTCTTCGGGTAGAGGACCGTATCCAGCAAACCATGCGTTCGATGGAGGTAGAGGGCGGCACCGGTTTTACGATTTCAATGGAGGATGGCGTTGACTACGTCGAAGGTGTGGAACACCCCGATGAGATTATGGATGCGATCCAGCGTTTCCGTGAGGTGGTCTCGGTTGCTGAAGTCCTGCGGGGTTCCGCAGAGATTAAGGGAAATTTCCGACAAATGTTTTGTAAGCCGTATGGCATCGTGCTCGACAGGTTCCTCAACGTTTCCGATCTGGAACAACAGATCCTTTACGGAGATCTCGACAGTTTCCGGGACAATCCGTTTGGTGTGATGGTTGGCTCCCGGCTGGCTCGTCGGATGTTGTTGGATGTGGGTGACCCCGTGCTCATCGAAGCGAGTGGGGAGAATATGAGGTTTCGAGTTTCGGCGATTTACGAAACAGGAATCGAACAAGTGGATAAAGAGAGGGTATTTCTCCACCTTCCAGCAGCTCGGACCCTGATGAAGAAACCTTTTGGTGTCTCCTACATCCAGGCAACGCTCCTCGATCATGAGCGTGCTCCCGAAGTGGCTGACCGGATCGAACGGGTTGTTTGGCATGGCTCGATGAGCTGGCAGGAGCGCGAGAAGACCTGGTTGCAAGTGTTTCGGGCCCTTCGGGTTTCGTCGGGGATAACCGTCTCCAGCATCATCCTGATATCGGGTCTTGGGATGTTCAATACGCTCGTTATGATCGTGATGGAAAAGACCAAGGAAATCGCGATTTTGCGCTCGATGGGGTACCGCCGGAAGGACATCTCACGCATTTTTCTTTGGCAGGGATTCACGGTTCTGATGCTTGGGATCGCCTTTGGATGTTCGCTGGCGGCCCTTTGTACGTATGGGATATCGCGCTTGCCGATCCGAATTCGTGGTATTTTCGCAACTGATAGCTTTGTCGTTCATTGGGATTGGATGCACTACCTTACCGCGGCGTTGATTGCCTCGGTCATTGTAATGATTGCGTCCTATATTCCGGCGAGACGTGCATCCCGGTTAGAGCCCGGCGATATCATTCGGGGAACCAGTGGTTGATGGTCATGAACAAAGAAGATCAGCTTGCTAAAGACCCGGTTCTCCGTTGCACGAATATACACAAGTACCTTGGAAAAGGGGAAGGCAGGGTTCACGTTCTTCGCGGGGTCGGTCTAGATCTTCACCCGGGATTGATGTATTCAATCGTTGGCCCCTCAGGCTGTGGTAAGAGCACGCTGCTCTACCTCCTCGGTCTTTTGGATCGGCAGGACGACGGAGATATATGGATTGCCGGGAATGATATGGGTAAGGCGGCGGATACCGCACGCACAGCGGTGCGAAATTCGTCCATCGGTTTTGTTTTCCAATTCCATTTTCTCTTGGCGGAGTTTACTGCGTTGGAGAATTTGATGCTTCCGATGCGAAAGCTCGAAAGGCTGGGTGAGGATGAGATGAGAGAGCGAGCGCAGAGACTCCTTGATGAAGTGGGACTCGGCAACAAGAGCCATCGTTTGGCGAACCAGTTGTCGGGGGGTGAGCAGCAGCGAGTAGCAGTGGCTCGGGCACTGGCGAACGAGCCGGCAGTCATCTTTGCGGATGAGCCAACCGGGAATTTGGACGTGAGGAACTCGACTATGGTCTTCGATCTACTCCGCACCCTTTGTCACGAACATGGCCAGGCAGTCTTGATGGTAACCCACAATCAAAACCTCGCTAAACAATGTGATGTTGTGCTCTCGATGCAGGATGGCGAGTTCGTCGAAGCTACTGAGCGCGAGTAGGTGGCATAAGGATCGAGGCCTCTTCTTGGGAAGTGGTTATTCATTTTAAACCCGTGGGTAGCACTCTCCACGGATTTTGGTTTGAGACACAGTTGCTCTAGAAGATAAATGTCATGGTGGTGGGAATGAACAAACATCGCACGGGCGTTTTCTTAGGTGTCGCTTTTTTTGTTCTCACGTGGATCTTCCCTTCTCCAGAAGGTCTCGGGGATACTGGATGGAAAGTAGTTGGCGTGGCTTTACTGATGGCGGTCTTTTGGTTGAGCGAGTGTATCCCAATATCGGCCACCGCGTTGATTCCGCTGGTTCTCTTTCCTTTGCTGGGAGTCTTGTCGATAAGGGAAACCGCCGCTCCTTACGCAAATCCTCTGATTTTTCTGTTTCTGGGAGGTTTTCTGATCGCTCATGCGATTGAGAAAACGGGTCTTCATCGCCGACTTGCTCTGCTTCTCCTTTCCCGTTGCCACCCGACGCCGAGAGGAATCGTCCTTGGTCTTTTGATTACCTCTGCAACGATCAGTATGTGGGTCAGTAATACAGCAACCGCCCTGATGATGTTGCCGATCGCTTTCTCAATTCTCTCTTTGTTTGTCGATGAGGAGCCGAAGAATCGTCATGTGAGCTCAAGGGCGCTGCTCGCAGTCGCTTATGGTTGCACGATTGGAGGAGTCGCTACCTTGATTGGAACTCCGCCGAATGCTCTTCTCGCCGCGTTTCTCGAGGAAACGAGAGACTACACCATAGGGTTTTCTCAATGGATGTTGATCGGTATACCGATTGCGGCCGTCGGCCTTGTTGCTGCTTACTTCGTTTTGCGTTCAGGCCTCGATAGGAAAAAAGGGACGGCTGGGATAGAGAAACGCCTGCAGCAGGCTCAAAGGAATTTGGGTCCGATATCGTTTTCAGAAAAGTGTGTGTCCATCGTTTTCGCGGTTACGGCGGTGGCATGGATGACCCGCCCGATCGTTGAACAATGGATTCCAGCCATCTCGGATGCGGGAATCGCGATCGCTGCGGGCGTCGTCTTCTTTTTGATACCAATGGAAAAGGGTAGTAGAGGTTTCATATTGGAGGCAGACGCTTTTTCTAAGATTCCTCTAGGGATTCTTATACTTTTTGGAGGTGGTCTTAGTCTAGCTGCAGCAATGAAGAAAACCGACCTTGACGATTGGATGGGAGTGCAGTTTGGAGCCTTGTCCGGGGTGCCCGAATGGATGATTCTCGTTCTTTTTTGTGGCTTTATTCTTCTCCTGACAGAGTTGACGAGCAATACAGCGACGACTGCCACGTTTCTTCCAGTTGCTGCAGCTTTGTCTCTGTCTTTGGATAGCTCTGAGAGCGCACTCTTGGCAGGAACAGCGTTGGCAGCGAGTTGCGCTTTTATGATGCCAGTGGGAACACCTCCCAACGCAGTCGTTTACGGGACAGGACAGATCGGAGTTCGGGAGATGATTCGGTCAGGAATCCGTTTGAATCTGCTTTTCTTAGTTTTGATTGTGGTCGCGGTTAAGACTCTGGGGCCTTTTGTCTTCTGACAAGAGCACTTTTCAATTAGTTTGAACCATCAGCCTGAGCTGATTTTGCGCCTCAACGAGGCGGAGCGACGCGCTGCGCACTAGAAGTGCGTGAGCGCCGCTCGAACGCTGTTGCGGCTCAAAAGCAGCCAGTCCTCCGGATGGGGTTAAAATGGGAGTTCGCGGCGTTAGCTTGGTGTTCACGGGCTTCAGCCCGCTACACACCAAGCCGCCTTCCTCCTTCGCTGAGAAGCTACGGCGAGACAAGTGCGCTGCTCTCATTTTAAATCCCACCTGACGGTTCAACCTAATCGAAAAGTGCTCTGGAGAACGAGGAATGAGGGAGCCTTCTCGTGGCGTAATATTAACTTCTGAATGCACTATCGCAGCCAAACTCTTCCAAATCCGGTTCGAGTTGCTCCCGACTGGAATCAGAGCCAATTCCGCAGATGGATGATCAGTTTCTCCTGTAAGTCTTCACTAAATACTTCGAGGTCATCTTCTGTCATCATACCGTGATGGAGCATCAACACCATCGCTTCATACATTTTTGAACGGGAGTGTTTATCCAGACAATCAGTCAGGACTCTAGCTTCTTCACGGATTTCTTCGTGTGTATCCCAAAACCGTTCGGTTGGGGTTTTCGTCGGATTCAGGAGCGAGTCTCGAAGACGCTGGTTGGTTTCTTCCAAATATCGCTCTCGCAGGGTATCAACCATCGACCGAAATTGCTTCCAGTCTGATTCAATCGGCTTTGAGTTCATCGAAAGATACTGTGTCCAGCGGGGATTGTTTTGGTATTACAACGAGTCAAAGGCTTCTTGCATTCTCTCCAAGCCTTCCGCGAGTTGATCGGGTGGACAACCAAAGTTTAGTCGAAGCCATCCTCGTTGGCCAAATGGCGCTCCGTCGGAGAGTCCCACTCCGAACTTTTCAAAAAGGCGAGCAGGATCTTTGACGGGTAAGCGCCTGCAGTCGAACCAGGCTAGGTAAGTAGCTTCCATCGGGTAGATGGTAATGAGTTCCGACTTATCGGAGAAAAAGTGATAAACGCGCTCACGATTTTTCCGCAATACCTTGAGTAACTCTTGTCGCCAGGATTCTCCGTTTTCATAGGCGGCCGTGCACCCTGCGTAGCCAAAACAATTGATTTCCGTGATGATTCCCTGAATCCCTCGTTTGAACCGTGCCCGCAACTCTCCATTTGGAACAACAGCGAACGCGCAGGCTAGCCCGGGCAGATTCCACGTCTTGCTAGGTGCGTAGAGAGCGATCAATTGATCAACTTCTGAGGTTGTTATTGAGAGCGCGGGAAGGTGTTTGACCGTAGGATCAAGGATGAGGTCACAGTGAATCTCATCCGAACACAGGATCCACTGTTTTTCCCTGCAGAGTGCCACAAGTCTCTGGAGGTCCTCAGCATCGAAGCAACATCCGACTGGATTGTGCGGGTTGCAAAGAAAGAAAGCACCACCGGAAGGCTTTTCTTCGAGGCTTGAGAAGTCCATTTCCCAGGAGTCTTTATTCCTGACGAGAGGGACTTTGTGTAGAGGCACGCTGGCGTTTTTGGGAGCGGTTAGAAATGGTGGATAGACCGGAGTAGAGGTGATTACTCCCTGTTCGGCAGAGCAGAATGTTTGAGCAATCAAATTCAGAGCTGGAACCAGACCGGGAAGCCAGATTAACCACTCTGGATCGATTCTCACTCCATGCTGTTCTTGTAAGTATCGAACTACGGAAGCAATTGGTTGGTCGAAAGGAATTGTGTAGCCGAAAACCCCGTGGGCGAGACGGGATGCAAGAGCAGTCTCGATCTCGGGTGCGGTCCGAAAATCCATGTCGGCCACCCAGAAGGGAAGGATGTCTTTGCCTGAATAGCGATCCCATTTCAAGCTCCCGGTTCCTCCCCGGTCAGGGCAACTGTCAAAGTCGTACTTCATACTGAACGGTGGATGGCAAAGATTGGTTTGGCCAGAAAGATAGTTGAATTCCAATACTTAGGATTTTACCCAGATACATTGATTGACTGGGCCTGGAAATTGCCAGATTTCCTGGTTTTCCAGATCACCAATGACAAGGGTTTGGTGTTCGATCCAGGCCGGCTGGTCACTGTTGGAGGTTTCGGCATGGAAAGGGGACCTTCGGGTGAGGGGTAGGGCGAAGTAACGCTGGTCCTCCGAAAGGGCAACGGGCCTCGATTTCTTTCGTTCGGGATGTCGATTGGCAGGAATGGAAACAATGCTCTCAGCAACTTCTGACGCAGGATTGTAGCGGGATAGCGATCCACTGTTCTCGGAAAAGAACAAAGTTGAAGCGTCCTCGTTCCACACGGGAAACCCTCCACCGCTCTTCACCCATTCGGTTCGTCTCCGTCGAAGAGGTTCGAAAAGTGAGAGACTGGGACCGCCGACTACGATTGAACTGTTCCGTGGATGAAAAGCGGCTCCGTCTCGACCGTCTCCCCAGTCAGAACCGGAGAGGGTGAGGCGTCTCCTTCCCCTTAGGCTCACCTGTTGAAAACCATCCGGACCATGAAAGAGAAGGCGGTCACTTGCCGGCGATGCAGTCACGGGATGTTGGCATCCGTTGGGAAGGGCTCGAAGAAGCGACTTCTTCTGGTCGAGGTCGAAGAGGCCTAGTTGGTGTTGGAGAACGATTCCAGGTTTCTCGGTTCGACTAGCATCGGTAACGACGAGACCCACCAAAAAAGGTTTGTCGGGAATCTTCTGTAACATCCAGGGAACCGTTCTCAATGGATTGAGCGTAAAGCACATTTCCCTTTCGCCCGAAGAGAGGTTTATCGCGATAACCCCATTTACCTGATTTCGTGTTGCAAGAGATGGGCAGTAGTAGCGGTAGAGTAGATTGGTGTTCGGATCGTAAGCGAGAGGCGACTCGACCATTCCGGGCGCACCTAAAGATCCGACGTTGGAAAAATCAGTCTTCGCTACGCAGATCTCCTCATTGTTCTCCCAAGCGATTCTCCACTTGCAGGGACGAGGGTGCACTTCTTTCCAACCAGATCCTGTGCGAAGCGGTAATTTCCGATGAACGGTCATCAGAACTCAAGGATGGGGTTTTTCGGGATCGTACGAGTGCTCTTCGGGAATTTTTTGTTGAACAAATTGATAACGGTTGTCGGGATTTGTTCCTGGGAGGAAAAGAAGCAGCGTACCATAAATCTTCCAGGCTATTAGCCGCAGAGGTCAGCTTCCAGTCGAGTGCAGATTCGATTGGCAGCTTTTCCGTCACCGTAGGGATTTTTCAGAGCACTCCGCTTTTGGTATTCCGCTTCGTTTTCCATCAAGAGGGAGGCTTCCTGCATTATTCTATCGGGATCTGTGCCGACGAGGCGACAGGTTCCGGCATCGATTCCTTCCGGTCGCTCAGTGATTTCACGCATGACAAGGACAGGCTTGCCCAGGCTCGGAGCTTCTTCCTGAACGCCTCCTGAATCACTAAGGAGGAAATGACAACGCCCCATTAACCAGATGAAATCGTAGTAGCCACATGGTTCCGCGAGGCAGATGCGCGGATGGCCTTTGAGCATACGGTAGACAGGCTCCTGGACACTTGGGTTCAGGTGAACGGGATACAAGACTCCTAGATTCGGCCATTGCTCGACTAGATTGAGGATGGCTTTACAGATATTCTCAAAACCTCCTCCAAAGGACTCTCGACGATGACCGGTAACTAAAATCCATGGGTTGTCCGTCTGCAAAAAACGCGACGCGAAACCAGTATCAATTCCGCAGCGATCCACGATCTCACTCGCTGTCAGACCTACGGATTCTTGTTGCTGACGGACCCAGAGAAGTGCATCGATCACGGTGTTTCCCGTGACCTCGCATTGAGCGTCCGGAATGGATTCCTTCAAAAGGTTGTTTTGGCTAAACGAGGTCGGGGCAAAGCACCACCTGGAAATGGGATCGACCAGTCTGCGGTTCATTTCCTCGGGCCAGGGAGCATCAAAGTCGTAGGTTCGCAGACCAGCCTCAACATGGCCGATCGGGATTTTCTCGTAAAAACTTGCGAGAGCGGTTCCCAAGACTGTTGTGGTGTCACCCTGCACCAACACAGCCTGCGGTTGGATCTCTCGAAGGGCTTGCGTTGCACCTTTTATCACCGCGGCTGTTAAGGTGGAAAGGGTCTGTTCTGGCCGCATGAGGTCGAGATCGATGTCCGGTTCAATGCCGAAGACCCCGAGAGTTTGATCCATCATTTCCCGGTGTTGAGCGGTCGAGCAGAAGATCGGTTCGAGATAGGAGGATCTTTTCAGCGCAAAATAGACCGGCGCCATTTTAACCGCCTCTGGTCGCGTTCCTGCGACTACTAGGACTTTGTGCTTATTCACCGCCCTTACCCGCCTGCTTCATTGCTCCACTGACTGCAATTAGGGATAGGCCGATAAAAATCAGGTCGATTCCAAGGAAGAGCCCAAGGATGTAGATAGAGGACTCTGGCCACTCGGCGAGAACGAGGCCACCGAGGACGATCGTGATAACCGCGTTTACAACTGCAAAGCCGGTTGCCTTGCCTGACCCACGCAGTTGAATCGCTGCAACCAATCGGAACACTCCGCTTACAAGAAAGAAGATACCCAGAAGAGCTGTTAGAGCGACGACGCCCTTGAGAGGATTGAGAAGGAAAAGCACTCCGACAACTGCTGTTAAGGCCCCGACAAATCCAGCAAGGAGCCAGTTTTTCGAACCGATTGAGCCGAATGCTGAAAACACCTGAACGAGACCGCCAATGACAAGGAGGGTGCCAATAAAGACCTCGATTCCCAAGGTGAAGACACCCGGCAACGAGATCGCAGCGATTCCCAAAATGACCGAGAGAATACCGCCCCAGAAGGCAGCCTTACTGTTCCGTCGAAGCACGTCGGGTCCGAGATTGGCAAAAGGATTTGGGAGGCTAGGAGTTTCAGGCATGACCCCGAAAATCTCGGAAAAGGGGAGGGGGATCAACTGAAAGTTTTGAAACAAGGGTTTTGATTCGAGGCTCCCTCGCACCCGAGGATTGACACCACGCGAAAGACTTCGTTTGTCTGATCTCGACGGTGGTAGTAGCTCAGTTGGTTAGAGCATCGGTTTGTGGTACCGAGGGTCGCCGGTTCAAATCCGGTCTACCACCCCAATTTTTTGATCAAGAGATCTCTTTCAGGAGGTTTGATAGATTCAAGAAATGGCCGTAAGAGGCTGTTTTTGCCCGTAAATCAACGACTTACACAACATCTTCCTCCTTGGTGGAGGTTTGATGAATTTCTAATAGAAAAAGGCCGGAATTCAGAGGTTTGGTACTTTTTTCCGGGACGTTCTTCCGGAATGCACTCGCTTTGCAAAATGGATTCAACGTGATTGAAACGGCGGTGCATCTTAAAAGAAACGGGTCTGTCCGGACGGTTCGATTTCCGGCTCTAGGTTAGATTCCCGCCAAGCCAGGGCAACGTAAGTGACTGCGGAAAAACCGGTCTTATTTGTTTTCATTGGACCGTTGAGGATCACGCCGTCATCGTCTCTGAGCTCGTTGCAGCGGCCGGATATACTAGATTCCTTACGACCGGTCTTCTGAGCTAGATCCTCAATGCTCGGACCTGGGCCGTCAACGATGGGGTCCCATGCCCGTATGGCTGTATATAACTCCAGCTTCAATCCACGCAGATTGTCGGAAACTTTGGCTAGGGAAAGGCGGCTGGTCCACTGAATCGACATCTTTACCAGGGTGTTTCTCCGGAGGGAACGGGAACTGGATCGTCAGGGACTCGCCGGCGAGCATCCTCTTGGCGACTTTTTGCCACTCGTTTCGCAGGTTGCTTTCCACGACCTTCTGAGGGGATAGCGGCCCGGACGACCTGATCATGCCGATATACAAGCGCTCGAATAACTTGCTGCCAGTCTCCAGCCATCGCTGAATCAATAACGGGAATGTCCGATTTCGGGTTCAGCCTACGAAGAAGGTAGAGAATGTAACCTTCTCGAGGAGGTCCTCTTCGGATTTTGTCAGCCTCCTGTTGGCGCTGAGAACTATCTAGCACAGCCTCGATGCGATCGAGCATGTCCTCTGCAAGGTAGCGAGCTCGTATCTCGGGCTGATTCTGTAGTTGTAGTTGGACTAGTAAGTCATCGGCCAATGACCAAGCAAAGAAGACGGCTAGAACTGCATCGACGTCTTTGTTGTTGAATTCTTTTGACGATTCAGGGGCACCGACATCAGCATGAATCTCGCGACGGCATTGATCTGCTTCCTTTTTGGTCAGTGGACCCCGTTTAGCCTTAATCTCAGCGAGGGCTTTAGTCCACTCGGCCCGATACATTCTGATCTGCTTGGCCGTCACGAGGAGAGGAGTTGGGATTCTAGGTCTTTGCGGGTTGCGATTAGTTCGCGGCGTTTGGCTATGCGTTTCCGGTTTTTCTCGGGGTCGACGTGCTCGTAGGCTAGATCGGAGTCGGTCAGTCGGTTGTCGATTGCTCTAAGCTTCTCTTTGATCTCCCAGGTGGAGAGTTTTTTCTTGGGACCAGAGTCGCTCTTGAAAGAGGGATCGGGGTAGACGGTTTTCCAGTCGTTGTCCGCTGATATGGAATGCTGAATCCCTGCGACGGCCGCGGCGGCTCCCCAAGGAGTAAGCTTCTTTAGTAGCTGTTTCTTTGCCCGATCAGAGTATGCTTTCCGGCCGTCATTCGTTCGGAAACCCAGCCAATCCTTCCATGCCTCTCGGAAGTCGGGCGTGTCGAGAGCTTGCGGAATCTGGACGGGCTCGGACATTTCAATATCTGACAGTTGTCGCCTAATTACTGTTCTCAGGAAGCAAAACCCCAGTGACCTGAATGCGTCTTCCTAGTAGTTTTCGCGTAGCGGGTATGCCAACCAGCTCCGTTTGCCCGTAGTTGATGCTTTTGTCCACTGGTTCCCATCTGTAATACTCGTCTCCGCCAACCCATTTGGAAACGCATTCCCAAACCTGAGAACCACACGCTTGATTCAATTCGCTATCGCTCATGACTCACCTCAATCGTTAGACACAATTGTGGTCGGAGAGATACTTAAAGTCCCCGCACTGCCTTACCCTGACAGCGACAATTGCCCTACCACCATTTCGCATCGCATAGTCTTGCGCTTGCTTGTGGGCCTGTTCCATTTGCCCACGCTCGTATTCAAAAAGTTTCAATTCACCTTCGTTTTCCACAATCACGATATGGGGAAGGTCTTTTACGTCATCGGTTGATATAGCCATAAGTCTAACCAGTCAGTGGAGAGGAACGCGAGTTTCGCCCCCGGAGTTGTTTGTTGTTCGAGGGCTCGCGTCCCTCACTTCGGCGTTGGCCGGACGCTCCGCTCCTTCGTCGCTCCGCTCTCCGGTGCCCTTACATTCTGGGCAGTTCATAGTGTCGATTTTGCCATCTGGGCAGTCTACAAAGTCTAAGCCCCATCCTTTGCATTTCGGGCACCTCCGCCCGTCCAATGAGGGCGGTCCTTGCATTGCCCCTACGTTGTCTCCCGTCGCTTCGCGCCGTCCAACAACTTGGTCCAACACACCCTTCTCTCCACGTCGGAGGATAGCCATGATTTCTTCCCTCGCCTGAATGAAACTCATGCCTTCGTGCTTTACCATAAAAACCACATCTAAGATCTCTTCTTCGTCTATCATGTCTTTCCTCCGACGTTACGTTACGGGACGTTGACCGCCCTCATTCTGTGGAACACCCAAAACAAATTCATCCGAACTTCGACGCTCCCACTCGAAAACTCTTCTTAGTTTTGCTTTCTCGCGTCTTGTGAGTCTTAGATCATCCTTTCTGGGGCAGCGGACAATTTTCACAGAACCAGACGGTTGAGCTGAACTCGCTTTACTCATCACTCACCTCCATCGTTAGCAGGAAGAAAGCATTTCATCGCGTTCCCATTCGGCAGCTTCTCGTGGTCTCGTATTTTTCCAGTCATCACCAAAGCTCTCTATGAAAGCTCCAGCGTTTTCGTAACCCCATCGAAAGGGTGTCCTAGTTAGCTTCCGCAGACGCATTGCGTATTCGATCTTCCAGATGAGTTTTCTCATTCCCCTGATTCTTTGATTAAAAACTGCCAACGAATCACTTTAGGCGGCCTTCTCAGCGTCGGTCTTCTCCTCGTCGAGGAGTTTGGCGACGAGTTTGTCGACGTCGTCGTTAGTGCTCTTGATTACGACTGCGTCGGTATCGGCTTCGATGGTGAGGCCGAGTTTCTTCGCATCTCCAACGTCGAGTTTGTTGATCGCAGCGCGGCGGGGTTTCTCGGTAACTTCAATCAGGTCATCGGCTCGTTGGGGGAAAAGAGAGCGGATCTTTTTGACCAGGGCTTTCGGGTCCTTCCAAGTGATCTTGCCCTTCTGTTTCTGGAGGCCGAGTTTGATGCCGGAAAGGGTCACGGTGCGTGGCTTCTCAAAAGCCTCGGGGTTTGTTTCGATTAGTCCTCCGAGTTTTGCCTTTGAGTCTAGGCACTTGGCAACGGCTGATCGGATGCCTGGTAAAAGCCGCCGTTTCGCTGCCTCAATCTCAGCATGAAGCGCGTCGATGCGTTTAGAAAGAGTCTCCCGATTCCCGGAGTGATCGCGGGAGGCCGATGTGAGTTGTTTTTCTAGGTCTTCGTTCATGGTCTGGGTTGGGAGGTTGAGGATTGTTTGCGGGCGTGGTGTAGTTCTGCACCCACGCGGATGAAGGCGAAAAAGGTCGCCATGGAGTAGACTAGCCAGAGTATCAGCGGCACTGGGCCTTTCATCGCGAGGTCTACAACCGCGCAAAGAGCAGCTCCGTAGGTTTGGATTAAGGCGATGATTAAGATGGTTTCGTCTCTCATGACTATGCGGCGTCGTCCCATTCGTCTTCGGCACCTTCTCCATAGGTAGCGTTTGCCATGATCGTGAAGTGGGCATCTGCTACGTGCTTCCAATCGAGAGTTTGCTTCTCGAGCTTTGCCAGCTCCTCAGCGTATCGGATCCTCTCGCAAAGAGCTTTTAAGCCTTCATGTCCAGCCATGTAACGCAGCTCTGCCAATGGTTCGAAGATGTGTTCAGAGTCCAACTTGATCTCCATACCCTTTGACGGCCACGGAAGACCGTAGTGGCTTAGGATGACTTTCATATCAGTCACACGGACCACGTTTCCGAGGTTGAGGCGGTGAACGCCACGGCGGAGTAGCTGTTCGAGGTCTCCCTTCTTATGTTTGTTGATCCGATCGCGGGCCAGATTGGTTCCGCAGATGACGCCGCCGCATTCTACCTCATCCAGGATTTCACGGATCACTTCCAGGCATGCGAAGAAGCTTTCCTTCCGGTAGGTATGTTGGAGTTGGTGTATCTCGTCAAAGATCAGCAGTTGTCCGGGATCGATTGTCCCCTTGAGGAGTTCGATCAGTCTCGCGTTGTTCGTGTTGATCGGCTGGCCGGCCGCGTCGCAAATACGATGAACCATACCCCCGAGGCCACTGGCAGCCTTCATTCGGATGTAGATGGTCCGTGTGTGATTGTTTGCTTCTGCATAGCGTTTCAGAGCAAAGGTCTTACCGATGTGGCTTGCCCCCCATATAAAGGCAGGGGTATGGCTCTCTCGGGAGAGGTCGCAGAGCGTCCAGATTCGGCGAGCGGTCGGAGTCTCAATGAAGAGCTTGTTCTTCACAGCCTCGCGGGCTTTCTTCGCTGCGATAAAGTTTCTCGTGGCATCGAGAAACTTCTTGCTTGGCACCAAGCGAATATGGGAGTTCTTCGGATCGGTATACCTTCCGTTGAAGATCTTGCTGACAGTCGATGCGTGAACGTCGATTTCAGCGGCGAACTCAGTCTTCGAGATGCTGTATTTTCGGCATAGAAGGAACGCGTCGACCAGGAGGTTGACGACTTCTTCGCCGGCATATTCAAGGTTCTCTCTCAACTGTTTCGTTGAGAAGTTCCAGCTGGCTTTGGCGACGTTCCCCGCAGTCGGGGTCATCTTGTCGTCTTCCTCTTCGTTATCGTCCTCGGGAGCGGGTGCTGCGGTCTTAGTCATGTTTTTTAGTTAGTGTTTTGCTTTAAGAGTCGTTCTGGAGAGAACCGGTCTTCGACATCCTCCAAAGGTTCGTCGTCTTGCGGTTCGGATGCCTTGGAGAGTAGCCTTGAAGAATCGAATTTGTCTGAGTCGGGGTTTGATCGACTGGCCCGTCGGATCGTGGCTTCGCGTTTCTTTTCGCGCTTCTCCGCTTCCCGAGCCTGTGTGAATTTCCCAGGGACGTCGTCACGGGTTTCGGCAGCGAGGCGGAGGGTATCTTCGTTGTTGTCCAACCGTTCAGCGAAGTGCTTTTGCTGTTCGGGCAAGAGGCTGCGGATGTGGTCGAGCTGTTCTTCCTGCCAGCGGTGGACTTCGCCGGCACGTTTGGCGATAGCGGTTTCATCCGTGATGTCGACCGTGCCTTTGCGGGGTAGCGTGGCGAGATAGGCTCCCGACTTCCGGCAGGCGATGACGCAGTGGGTGAGATCGTCGGAAAGGTAAGCAAGCACGCCTTCCTTGACTCCGTCATGGCTAACGGATTGTTCCAGATCGGCAGGGCCGAAGATCATCGCCTCCCTGGAGAGCTTCTGATCGGAAATTGTGATGTTGCCTTCCCGGAGCGTGGCGGGGCGCTTTTCCGCATAGAGTGCGTAGAGGACTTCTGGATCCACTCTTTGCCACTGGCTTGCATACGGCTTGCCGAGGCGAATAAACCTCTCTGCGGGAGCTTCCTGGCGAGGGGTCAGTTTGATGCCGACTCTCTCTTCTGCGGGAATGCTGTTTAGATCGTCCTGAGAATGCCAGTGGCCCGAAGAGTCCTTCCATTCGAAGATCCTCTCAAAACCCTGGAGCTTGTGCTTCACCCGCCAGTTGAGCGCTTCGACGATTTCCCCGACGACATGGTTGGCTTCGTCGAGAGCGAGAACGGGGAAAGAGAGTTGCTTCGCAAGGGGCTGATCCGGAGAGAGGGGCCCGTCGATGATCTTCTCCGCTCGGGCGATCAGGCTGGTCGAGTATTTGACGCGGGCTGGCTGATCCCCGCGGGTGAGGTCGAACCGTCTGCCCGTGGTGCCTTCCAAGTGATTGCTGTGGGTGTGGAGGATGCGGAAGAACGACTCGATCCATCCTTTCATACCAGGCCGGCCCCACTCTTCGTGGAAGCCGCTCTCGAGGAGCTTGCTGCGCCCCATGCCGGTGTAATCGGTTTCGAGCCGATCCCCCATCAACTGAAGAAAGGCTTCTTCATCGGGCTGGTTCAGACGGGCGGCTGCCATTTCCATCAGCCACTTCATCTTCCAAGGGGGAAGGCCGCAGTCGGTCAGAACTTTGAGAAAGAGATGGCGCACGTCTGCCCCGTTGATGCTCATGCGGGTGTTCTCGGCCTTTCCCTTTTCGGTATCTTTCGAACGAAGAGCACGGCCCTTGATGCCGAAAGCGAGGATGCGGCCTGTTGCGACATCGAGCGCGAAGATCGCGTCGACGTAAACGATCTGCCAGGCGTTATCGACAAACATCCTCACTTGTAGATCAAGGCGCACGTCATCGATCGTGATGAGCTGCATAGGGAGAAGCTTCGAGCGGTCACGGATCATCTGCTCGCCCCATGAAGTGCGGAGGCGGTTGGTCTGCCCCTGGGCGGCCTGACGCATGGCTCTGCTGGGAAGAGCTTTCTTTAGATGGCGCCAAAGTGTAGAGTAGCTCCAGCTGGGTGGGAGGTCCGCATCGCGCTGGATCTTTCCGGACGGGACGGGAAGGCCTTGTTTGGGATACCACTCGGAAGCGCGGCCGTAACCAGGTATCGGCTCGTCGGCAAACCACTCGCGCTTAAGGCGAGCGTGAACGCCGGCAAAGGCGTCGTTGTTTCGGGTGGTCTCCGAATAGAGAGTGACAAGGTATTCGATGAACTCACGGGGATGCTCGTCGCCGCCGTTTGTGTATTGACGAACCAGGCATCGCCAATCGTTAGGATGGAAGACCTCACCGGTCTCTTTGCCGTTTTCATCGGTCTTGCGGCCGCCCTTCTTCCACAGCTTGTATTTGGCGCGGATGCGTCCGGGAGACATGCCCCGAATGTTTGGGTGCATTGTCCTGACCTCGCGGGAAAGCTGGACCGCTGCTTTGCCGATTCTGCCAGGGCCGGCTTCTTCGAGCCGGCGAAACAGTTTAAGGTGTAACAAAACGTTGCGTTGTTCCGAAATCGGAAGATTCACAAACTCGCCGAACTGTCGGGCTGGAACCCAATCAGTGACGCGATCGCAGATGAGTATTCCAGTGGCCTCTGGAGCCAAGTCGGCAGTTGCTAAGGCGATTTCGCTCATACCGATCCTCCTGTCCGCTTGTCGGCTTTGCCGCTTCGAATCTTCTTAGCCAGGTTCCGCATCTCACGGGCCTCGTCTGCGATCGCGTTGGCTATGGTCTCCAGCTGGTCCGCGGCTTTCTCAGGGTCTTTGACGACCTCTTCCTGAAAGACAGGATTCGTCCAAGAGACTTCCATCTCTGTGAGGTGGCCGTTGAAATCGTCTGTGAAGACCTGCCAAAAGTCGATCTGCTCGGACTTTTTTTTGGGAGTCGGGTATGCTTTTCCGTCTTTGCCTTTTCGGGTTGAGGTGTGTGAATCACACACCTCCTTTCGGACATGACCGACCATCTGATTTCCGACCTTACAGATGTCGGCGATTGAACGGTCGGACATCTCCGGCCATTTCTTAAGGGCTGAGGTGACGGCCTTTCGCTTGTCTGCGTTTGTTCTCCGCAAGCCATGGTTGGCGTTGGCACCGCAGGCGTGTTTGAAGGCTGCGTCTCGGCCTCCTGAGTAAACCTTAGCGTTGATAGTATTCTTGCCGCGGACCTTTTTAATTGCGTAGCACCTGGTCCAGCCGTCACCAATATAATAGGTGCCGGATTTGTCGGCGGCGAAGAGGACGATGGGCGGAACGTCGTCGCCAGCTTTGTAAGCCTCAACCAGATTGTCTACCTGGTCGCCATCTCCCGCGCTGTCATCGCGCATTTGGAGGTCGGTAGCTGTCAGGTCGATTTCCTTTAGAGGGATGTCGCTGATCTCAAACTCCAGTTTTTCAGTTCCCGGTTTATCAGTTTTCGGTTTTGTCGGCATGAGAGTCTAGGCGGTTGCTGGGTTGATCGTCGCCGTCTTCTGGACTGTGGCGAGGTGTGGCAAAGCGGAAGGAAGAGACTGGATAACCGTCGTTCCCGTAGTGGATGTAGGTTGCTTTCAGGAGGGCTTTGACCATGGCTTCGGTCTCTGCACGGCGGCACATGAAAACAGCGATTTGTTCGGTCAAGTTTTTCACAGAGTCGCCCGATCCCGCATGAATCGAAACTCCGTCGATCTCCGAGCCGGTTACCGACTCGTAAGCAACTACGCAGGGAGAAGGTCGGACGTTCTGGATCATCTTTTCGAAGGGAGAAGTTTGAAGAGTGAAGTGTGAGACGCGGGGATCATTAGGCGTTCCATAGTGGCATTAGGATTCCGGCTATCTGAGGGCCGGCCCAAACGTAGTATCCGTAGTCTCCGTCAAGGTGCTCACAAGGTGGTCCTTTCATCCACTTGACTGGACCTGCACAGTTCTGGATCTTGCGGAGGTAGGCGGATGATACGACTTGATCGAGAAACGCGATTCTCTCGTAAACCTCCATGGTCCATCGCTCTCCTTCGTCTTCCATTACTTCGTATTTCGGAGACGGGAGATCTGGAGTGGGCTCGCCTTGTTCCCAGCAAAACGGACTTAGGCTGAAGATCGTGTTCAAAAAAGACCTGATGGAGTCGCTATGTTGCAGGGGTATTGATTCCTCTGGTTTCGCCCACCGAAGAGTATCTTCAACAGCGGCGAACACCCGCCCGTCTGTGGCGGCTGTCCACTCTCCGCCCAAAGAGTCTTCGAAACAGAACGGGCTCCTGAAAACGTATCGAATATCATCGCGTGAGCAGAAGGGTTGGAGGTTCTCAATTCTTAGAGCGCTCATCGTAGATCCTCCAAGATTTGGTCGATCCGTTTAATCATGCGGTTGCGACGAAGTCTCTCGGTCTCCTCTACTTCGCTTCGCAACCATTCGTAGTCTTTGCGCATCTGTGCTTCGGTTAGTTTCGGCTGGAGATTTGAGCTGTTGGTTGAAAGACTCTCAGGTCATGGAAGGCCCTAGGAGCTATGGGTGGGAAGCCCTCGTCGCGATTCTCGTCGCCTTGTGGGGCCTCGCTTGTGTGATCCATGGGTTTGTCTTGCGGATCGCTGCACGATACCGCGCTCGCATGAATCGCGAGTAGTGGCATCTTCATATCCGCACCCCTCTCTTTTGGAGTTCGCGGAGGCAGTCCTGTGTGTGCTGGCGGAGTTGGTCGGTCGTTAGCTGCTTGTGGAGGGGATCGAAGGGAGCGGTCAGGCGGGAAAGTAGCCAGGCGTGCCAGCTCTCACGGGGAATGCGCAAGTGAGTTCGTTTCGACCGGCCTAGAGAATCCTCTGAGGCGATGCCATTGCGACGGGAAATGTCGATCGCCTGAAGGTCGCCAGAATCAATTAGGCGGTAAACGTGCTCCTCACTTACATCGATGGGCGATTTCTCTCCGCCGATTTGCTGTGGCCGCAAAACGGATACGCCCGGAAAATCGAGGCTGGCGAATGGGAACTCTTTTTGCATGTCAGCCGTATCGCAGGGTGAGTTGGAGCTGCTCCTGGTGTTTGGCGACCTGACGATAGGAATCGACGAGATCATCGATGCTCTTCGCCAGAGTTTCGTTTGCACATATCGCTCGATATGCCTTCAGGACCTCGATCCGTTTCGAGATCGGCTCCTCTTCGATTTTTTCGAAAAGAAAAGAAAGGATGATTTCGGCCGAACTCATTTACCGACCTCCTTTTTGAGAGCCTCCATGATCCGGACGGTGATGACACCGCCTCGCCGTCCCGTCAGTGCATCCTGAACAGTGGATCGCGGGAAGCCGTGTTTCCTCGCGAAATCAGAGACGTTCATTCCCTTCAGGATAAGAGCGGCACGGATTCTCTTTGGATTCGGTTTTGGGATTGACGATTTCGTTGGCATGTTCGAGAACTGCGGAAATTTTTTGCAGAATTGCGCGAATCAAATCAAGAACAAAATCGAGAATTTCTCGAAAATTTTTCTGTTCGGCTTAACACGCTCATTGAAGAGCGTCGCCTGAAGTTGAATGAAATAGCCGATGCCTGCGGCGTCTCTGTCTCCACTGTTAGTGGGTGGCGGACGGCTAAATGGCTTCCCAGGGGCAACGCATCCAAGCTATTGGCGGATTTTCTCAATGTGTCGGCAGACTTCCTTTTATACGGAAAAACCGCAAAGGATTCGAGTTATTCTATAATTTCTGAGGCTGCTCAGAAGTACGGATCCAATGTGCAGATCCAGACATCTTCACTTATTTGGGTGCCTGTCGTGTCCTGGGCTCAGGCCGGCCAGGCTGAGTCATTCGATGAGCTGCCTGCCGAATGGCAGGAGCTGATCCCGGTCGATTGTCCGGACAAGCATGCGTTTGCGATCCGCCTGGTGGGCGACTCGATGGAGCCCGAGCATCGGGAGGGAGAGATCGCCGTGGTGATGCCGTCTCATCAGCCCAAGAATGGCTGTTTGGTTGTCGCCCGCCTGAAAAATGATGGCGTCCTCTTTAAGAGGTTTTTCGTTGAAGATGCCGAACAGCACCTTTTTCGGCTGAGCTCTTACAACCCCGTTTACCCATCTCAAGTTTACCCTGAAAACTCGTTCTCTTGGATCTACCCGGTGTGGTCGGTCCAGAGGAGGGTTTGGTAGATAAATTTTGACCACGAAGAACACGGAGGAAAGACCATGAAGAACATTACAGTTATCATTGGACTACTAATATTGGTTTCATCCACATGGGCGGACGTTCCGAAGCGAGGATCGCTCGTCGATGAAGACGGGGAGAAGCATTGGTTTACTCTGAAAATGGAGGCGTCCAGCTATTTCACAGATGACGACAACTTTACCGCCAACACTCTTTTCCTCCAGCTGGAAGAACCTCTTGCCGATACGGAGATCAATCGCGCTATTTTGGCTGATGCAGCCATCCGCTACTTGGGATTCACCAACCGATCCGGTTTCGGCACTCGACCAGACCAGTGGAAACAGAAAGGTAAGTTTCAGGAGAAAGGGATTTTGATTCGCAACTCGGAGACACCGCAGGTCGTTTGGTTTATTCCGGTAGGCAAAGGTGAATTTCTGTCGGGAGCCAACGCTGCGGTAGGCATCCCGGGAAGCTGAAAATCGTACTGTACGAATCGAACGTTGAAAGAAGAGAAGACCATAGAAAACTCGCGGCCGTGGCCACCGCCGAAGGACTACGCTGGATTGCAGGTATCGGTCGAGCTGAAGGATGGGATGCGTACTTGGGCGAATCGCTACGGGCCGGGGCAATGGCATTTGCGGGAAGAGTCTGATTCCCCGGCTGTGCGTTGGTGGCCTTCTCGGGAGATCAATGGGATGACGGTGTAAGTCCGCAGATTTCGCAGATTGGCGCAGATTTGAGAGGGGGAATTTTGAAGATATGAATACCAAAATGATGAAAGATCTAGCCGAGGCGGATCGAGCGCTCATGGAATTACGGCTTCTTTGCAAGGACCAAGAAATGTTCCAAGCCGTTAAAGCCGATTTGAAGGTTCGCTGTTCGAGATCTTCCAAGGGTTTTTTTGATACGATTACTGATTTGAAGAAAGAGATCCTTCGGGATGAGTGGAAGCCGCCGCAGAAAGATAAGGCGGCGTTGAATTGATTACTCTCCGGCTTGTCGGAGACTGCACCCCACCTACCAAACGCCGTTCTTGCGGCCTTTTTTTTGCCCGGATCTCTTTTTCCGCAACTGGTGTCTACTGGTGTGTCCGGTGTCCTTTGGGATTTTCTGAGACTTTGATAATCTCGGGCCTCACTCATGGAGGCCGTAGCCAAAGAACAATCCAAACGCCGCTCGAAAGTCGAGACTAAAGCAGGCTCGACTCGCTCACCGCAGGCCCGGAACACGATCACGACGGGTGCGCTTATGGCGAGCGTCTCGCGGCCTAAGAAAGATGGGCAGGGGCGACCCGCACTGCATGGACCGGCCGCCATCCTCAACCGATTGGACTGCGGACAAGGGATCCGAGTGGTTTACCCGTATGGGCTTATCCGTCCTCTCGTGACCGAGCTGGCGAAGTGTCTCGACGCGCCCGATCTCAGAATCCTCGTTGCCGATCTACTCGATGGAGAAAGCCCTTCGACTGGCTCAGGGCAATCCGCAAGCGGATTGGAGGCTACGGCATGATGTTTCAAACTTCCTTTCCATCCGTCCAGAGCAGTCTGCCGTCGCCCTTCGGGCTTTGGCGTGACAAGGGTTTTTTCAATGTTTTGACCCGCCCGGCTTTTGACTATCTGAGCCGCAGGCGATCGCCGGGGAGGGTCCGGCGAGCGGATGGGATGCTTTCGCATTTCAAATTTGAGATTTCAAATTTGAGATCTTTCCGCCCGATGGACGCGCTTGCCTTCGCGCTCGCGCACGTCCGGGGCCAAGCTCGTTTGCCGGGCTTACTTTCTCAAGCGAAGAGAAACGCCGGGGGAGTCGTCTCCCGCGGGGACGCCCCCCGGTGTGGATTTTCACCTTCCATCTTCCATCTTCCATTTCCCATTCGATGAAAGCCTGGATCCTTTGCATTTCCGGCTTCACGGAAACGATTGGTGAGCACACGGGCACGGCGCGGCTTTGGAAACAGTTGCGCAAGCTGTCTTCTCCCGAAACGAGCGTGCAGCTTTTCGAGTGGGATGAGAACTGGCGGAAGAAGGCCGCCTTCATCGCCGAGCATTCCGATCCGGATGTGCGCATTTTGGTTTGTGCCTACTCCTGGGGAGCCGGTTACGGTTTCCGCAAGCTTGCAAGGCACTTGCAACACTACGACATCGCGATTGAAACGGCGGTGCTCTGCGATCCGATCTACCGCTCGCGCACTCTCTTTCTCCGCTGGCTCGCCTTCGTGCCAGGGCTGCCGATACGCATCCCCACCAACGTCCGCGAAGTCTTTTACTTCTTCCAGAGGAAGGATCGTTTGTTGCGTGGCCACCACCCTAAAGCAGTGAGTTTAGGAACGTGGATCCGCCCGGGCGTGGAGATCGATCGCAACCACTCCGGCATCGATGAGCACCAGAAGTACCACACTCTCGCTCACGGCGAGGCTCTGCGGATTTTGAACCAATCCCCCCGCGAGGCAGGTCAGCCAAACCTGGAGGAAGGATGAGCAAGGCCATCCAGATCGTGATGCTCCTTTCCCTCGCGGCCGTGCTCATCGCGGCACTCATGCCCGGTAATCTTCTCACGCAAAGACGCCAAGACACCAAGAAACAGAACCATGCAACTCAATAGACTCGGAAACAAATCCGGCATTGCCGGGATCATCCTCGCCGCTCTCGGGCTGGGTGGGGGTAGTTTTAGCGACCAGATTGCGGCAGAGTTCGCACCGCCGCCGCCTTACGTCTCTTACGAAAATCGCCAGACAGTGCAGGCGCTACAGGAAGCGGTTAACCGGCTCGCCAGGGTCATCACACACGGCGGGGCGATCACCACGCAGATCAAAGAAAACGTCGAGGTGATCCGCCGGCAGGCCGCAGAGACTACCACTACCGCGTTGGAAGAAGGCAAGGCCGAGGTTTTACAGACTCGGGACGAAGTAGTCGCGACGGTGCGTGAGAGCCTGAATGGGCTCATGGTCAAGGCAGCGAGTTGGCTCTCGGGGATAGTGGGTATCTTTATGACCTCGGCAGGCTTTCGATCATCCGCCTCACGGCGGGATGCTACAGAGGAGGATGCCCAATGATCCGCTTGCTCTCAGTTTTCGTAGCATCGGGCGTAAGCCTGATGATGACCGGGTGCGCCTCATGGCAGGCCGAAAGGCAGGCTGCCCACGACTCTGCTATTGAGCGGACGGAGATCATCGGGGATACCGTCGAGACGCTTTCCGGCGCCACTCGAACGGTCACAACCGACTCGTTGATCGACGACCAGGGTAAGCCCTTCAGTCGCGAGACTGTCACAACTACCCCCGGTGATCGCCAACTCGTTTCGGTGGGATTCTCACTGGAGCCGGGGGCCAGTATCGAGTTCCGCAACAACGGAACCGCTTCGGCCTCAATGCAGATCGAAGTCGGCGAGCCGGTCGCCAGCATGACCAATGCCTTCAACGACACGCTCGACCATGCCGAAACCGCGAAAGACTCCGTCATGGAGACGGCCGTGCCCGCCGCTACCGATGCTGTCCAGACGGTTGTAGTCACCTCCGTGGGTGCGGTTGCCGGGATCGAAATCGCCAAGAACGCCCGGCCCGAAGTGGTTAGCCCGGAAGTCGTGGAAGTCGAAGTGCCCTCAGAAACCGAAACTGAATAACGCCAATGAATCTCGAATGGGAAATGATCGCCGCGCTCTCTGCGCTCGGTGGAGTGATTATCGCGGCATTTGTAGCCGTGAACAAAATCCCCAAGAGCGAGCCTAGACGGTTTCCATCGATTGAGGCGACCTTTGCGACAAGGGCCTCCTTGCAGTCGCTTGAGAAGAAGACCGACGAGCGCTTCAGCGCAATGGCTGCGGCCGCAGCGTCTGGGCGGGAAAAGGTCTACATGCGCTTGGGAGGAATCGAGCAGAAGCTGAGCGAACAGGGCAACGAGGATCGAAACCTCAATCTACGTCTCAGCCGTATGGAGACGAAGATCGACCAGATCGCCAACACGGTCAGCAAGAACGAGGGGAGGTTCGATTCATGAGCGAGGCGGTGGACAGGCAGATGCTCCGCGATCTCATCCTGATCGCTCTCCACGTGGCTCGGCCTACCGGTTTCTCGGCTGATGTTTTACGCCGCCGTCTGAACGCAGAGGGCATACCCATAGAGGAGAAGGAACTGTCTCAGGAACTCGACTACCTCCTGGGTAAAGAGCTTTGCGAGAAGAAAGCCTCTGCACTGAGCAAGGCAAACGTTCGCTGGCACCTCACGAGTGCCGGGGTGGATTACCTCGAAGAGGAGGGCCTTGCTTGAGGAAACGCCGGTCAGACAGCGTCCTCTTCAACCTTCCGGAGACCACGCAGCGAGCGATTGCGGCCCTCGAGGTCGAGCATCGGCTTTCGGGCACCCGCATCCGAGAGATTCTTCTTCTCCCGGAGGGCGAGGAAGATGAGGAGACCGGGATCGAAGGCTTTGGGCTGGAAGGCATTGGCGTTTCGGCTGTCTATGCCTTTCTCAAAGAGTGGAGGGTCAAGCTCTGGCGCGAGGGTCTCAAGGCCCAGCAACACGAGGCCCAGCAGATTGTGGCCGAAGGCCTCGCCGACAATGGCGCCGTTGTCGACCAAGCGATCGAGGCAGGCCTCCGCGAGATGGTCATGGATGCCCTGGCGAACAAGAGCATGGATCCCGGCGACATCAAAAACATCTTCTCGATGATCCTCAAAAGCCGCGACCAGGCATTGGATTCTCGGCGGTTGGAGTTGTTGGAGAAGAAGGCCGCCCAGGCGGATGAAGCCAAGAAGGTCACCGAGGATAAGACCCTCACGCCCGAGGAGAAGCAGGCCAAACACAAACAGATTTTTGGTATCGGATGAGTAAGCGTAGCGATCAGGCTATTGAGGAGCTTCGCTCCAAGGTCATCGAAGCCCGCAACACTGCCGGCAAGGGTCTCGCGGAAAAGTCTCTCGAAGACCTTGAGGCCGCTGTCTCTACTCACGAGCTCGGGACGTCTGCCACCGGATGGAAGAATCCATACCCGATAGACGATCCGCGCAACATGCTCCTCGAGTATCAGTTCGCCGTCTGGCACGATCCAAGTCGTTTCATAGCGGATCTCCAAGCCCGGCAGACGGGCAAGGATTACACAAATCAGGGCGCGATCATTGACGACTGCCTTGCTGAGCCATCGCGCGAATGGATGGTCGGTGCCCCTTCCGAGCGACAGGCCCTCGATTCTCTTGAACAAGGGCGTCTATGGGCTGAGACGTTTGACACGGTAATAGAGGACTACATCGAGGAACGTGAAGGCGGCTCGGAGACTCTGCTCAAGAGTGCAGAGATCATCTTTCCCAACCGCTCCCGCGTCCGGGCGGTCCCAGGTCGGCCGGATACCGTGCGCGGTCGTTCCGCGAACATCTTCCTTACCGAGTTCGACTTCTTTGATAACCCGCAGGAAACATGGCGGGCGATCCTTCCGTCGATCACCAACCCACTTCGCGGTGGGTTAAAGAAGGTCCGCATCGGGACGACGCCTAACGGCAAGGGCGGCGCCATGCACAAGATCATGGAGAAGAAGCCATCGGCAAAGATGGCTTGGTCGAAACACCTGGTCACCATCTACCATGCCGTGCTCATGGGCTTGCCTGTTGACGTGGCCGAGTTGCGCGAAGCCCTCGCCGACGAGCTGGGCTTCCAACAGGAGTTTCTCTGCCAATTCCTCGACTCGTCGAACGTCCTCTTGCCTTACGAGCTGATCGCCCTTGCCGAGAGCCTTGAGGCCACCGAGACCGCCGATTCTTCTCTCTGGTCCAGTGGGCGCCATCTTGTTATGGGCATCGACTTTGGCCGCACGACAGACCCTACGGTTGCCTGGACGCTGGAGCAGGGCGGGTCCCTCAAGATGACTCACGAGGTCCTTGTCCTGGAGGATACTCCCACTAATCGCCAAGAAGAACTTCTCCGTCACCGCATCCAAGGATGCCGCCGTGTGTGTCTCGACTACACCGGTCCGGGAATCGGCCTGGGTGATTACCTCGTAAAACGCTTCGGCGAATACAACCCGAAGCAGCACAAGTTTGGCAAGGTCGAGCTCTGCACCTTCACGCAGGGCCTCAAGCGCGAGATGTTCCCTCGCCTTCGCCGCGCTTTCGAAGCTCCTACAGAGTTACGCATCCCCATCTCGATCAAGATTCGCGAGGACCTTCATGCCATGCAGCAGAAGATTACTGCCAGCGGCTTTACCTACGACTCTCCCCGCACGAAGGACGGCCACAGCGATCGCTGTGTCGCTCTGGCCCTCGCCAACCGCGCCAGCGAAGGGCCAAAGACCGAGCCACGCTTCGAGCGGGTCACCTCACTCCTGAACCGCTACTCACGCACAGCCGATCGTGGCTCGCGTGCTCTCGCTGGATGAACCCTCTCACCCTACAGCTCGTCAACCGCATCCGGGAAGAGCACAACCCGTTACGCGGTCTTACGATTCGGAAAGCCGTTTCCCTCCTAGAGCGTTCCCAATCCGGCGACTACGCCGACTTGCAATGGCTCTACAAGTTTATTGAAAAGCGCGATTCCACGCTCCGCGCTGTCAAACGACGGGTCCTCAGCTCGATCAAGAAACTCGACTGGAACATCAAAGTAATCGACGAAATCCCGCAGGGTAAAGAGAAGATCGCAGAGGAGCAGAAAGAGAAGCTCCGGATGGCTTATGAGCGCATTGAGAACATCCGCGCCGTCTTTGGAAAGCTGGCCCTGGCCGAGTTTCGTGGATACTCGTTTCTGGAGAAGCATTGGACCAAGGAAGAGGGCAAGTGGCACGTCCATCGCCTTGAGCACGTTCCCCAATGGCATTGGGTGCGGCCCGATGGTGACTATGGGGAATGGCGCATTAACCTGGACGCAAGAGCGGGCATTCAGAAAGGCGAACAGGTAAACCTCGGTAACTTCGTCTACCGCGAAATTGAAGACCCCATCGACGAGGTCGCCCTGTTTGCCTACATCCGCAAGAACCTGTCGAAAAAGGATTGGGACGGCTTTATTGAAACCTATGGCATCCCGTGGATCTTCCTGGTCATGCCACAGGAAGCCTCCGGGGATGAGTGGGAGAAATACCTGCCGATCGCCAAGGCGGTCATGGGAGATTCCCGCGGTGTCCTTCCCTACGGCGCAGACGTCAAGACGGCCGACGCCAACACCCGCGGAACGAATCCCTTCGAGTCTCATGCCCGTTACCAGGATGAAGAGATCGTCCTAGCCGGCACGGGTGGTTTGCTCACCCAGCTCTCCAAGCCAACCGGTATCGGCGAAGGCGCCAGCGAGGAACATGCAGACACCTTCCAGGCCATCGCTGAGGAGATCGCCATGGACATTTCAGAGTGCCTGCAGGTGCATTTCGACAAACCGTTTCTTGCCGGTGAGTTCCCGGACGAGGATCGCCTCGTCTACTTCGAGCTGGCCGCTCGTGACGAGGAAGACATCAACGATCACTTTACCCGAGCAAAAGACGCTCACCAAGCAGGCCTCCGGATGGATGCCGATGAGCTGTCGGAAAAAACCGGATACAAGCTAGTAGCCAGTCAAAGTAGCATCGGCGAGGACGCCGATGAAGAGGAGGCACCCCTGACAAACCGCGCCCCCATCTTCAACCGCTCCCGCATCGAGGAGGATCTCCGCTCAACATCCGTCGATCTCATGGCAGAGGCAAACCGTGAAGACCTCGACGATCTCTTCGGACTTCTCGACGCCATCGAGAAAGCTACCGATCCCGACTCACTCGACGAGGCTCTGAAGTCTCTCGATCGCAGCCTCAAAAATTACCGCCTTGATCCCACGAAGATGAAGATCGCGGAAGTCCTTGAAGGCGTGCTCGGGACGGCCGCCGTCTCCGGTGCGGCCGAGATCCAACGCGAAAATTCCACCACGGAGGAAAATGAAGAAGACTAGCCGACACGAATTTTGCCCGAGAAAGGCTTTGGAGGGGCAATTTGGTATCAACCTACCAACTACCCCCCACAAACGATTTTGCAAGAGGGTAGAGCGATTTTGCAACGGGGTCCTGTTTCGCAGGCCATCGGCAATTTTCAATTCCGCGCCCGAATCCGGGGAAAATCGCTCTTTTGGCCCCGGTTCCGACCTCCGCAACCGCGAAAATCCCGGAGAAGACGGCTGGTATCATCTCGTGAGTAAGGGCGAGTTCCCGAACAGAGACACCAAAGGAAAGCATTGGGTCCAGGTGATCGACGATTCTGCCATTGAAGCGATCGCCGGCGATCTCCCGAAGCCACTCGACATGCTGGTCGACCGTGACCACCTCAGCCACGACCTCTCGCAAGAGACACGAGCCGCTGGTTGGATCAAGGAAACCGAGATCCGTGAAGACGGTCTCTGGGCACGCATCGACTGGACGCCATCTGGTCGTGCCGACGTGGAGGGCCGCGAGTATCGATGGCTCTCTCCCGAGTTCCCATCCGGAGGCTTTGAGTCTCTGGGCAAAAACCGCATCCGGCCGAAGAAGCTTTCCGGCGCCGCCCTGACGAACAGGCGCGGCCTCACCAATCTATCGCCCCTGATGAACCGGGGCCATCACAACCAACCTAATCACACACCACAAATGGAAGACCTCCTCAAACGACTACGGAGCTTTCTCGGTCTCGGCGAAGACGCCGACGAGGGGGCTCTTCTCAACCGTCTCAACGAGACGGACCAAACGCTCGCAGACCTTGAGACCGCAGCCGGCGAAACCGCCGATCTCCGCAATCGCGTCACCGAGCTTTCCACCGAACTGGCAGATGCCACCTTGAGCGAATACGCGGAATTTATCTCCGATCCGGAGAAGATCCGCCCCTCGCTCATCGCCAACCGCGAGGCCACTCTCGACTTCCTCAAGGGGTTGAAAAAACCCGAGGGTGAGAAGAAGCCGGCCGATCCCGTTTTCAACCGGAAGGACGCCAAGGCTCCCGACGGTCCGGCCGAAAAGCTCGAAAAGGATGCGAAGACCGAGGAAGCCCGCGCCCAGCGGATCAGCAACCGTGCACAGACCATCATGCGGGAAGAGCGGGTTGGCTTTCACGTCGCCTGGGGCCGCGCTGAAGCGGAAGAACCGGCGGTCGAGTCCTGACTGAAATTCCAAACCAGAAATCTCAAATCTGAAATCGTAAACCACCATGTTCCCATCACAGACCAATACCATACCGGGCGACGTTGTTTATCCTGCCGGAGAAGACCTCTCGGCTAAGGAGGGCTTCCTCGCCGTTCTCACGCACGACTCGGGTTCTCCCGAGGCTGTGCTTCCCACCGCCAACACCGATCTCGCCAACTTTATCGTAGGTGATCCCGGTGCCGATACCGAGGATGTCACGCTCATCCCCCTCACATCGGGCAAGCAATACCGGGTGAAGTTGAAAGGCACCTGCAACCCCGGTAACCAGCTCGTCCTGGCCGACGTGGGCACCGCAGCCGACAAGGGCATGGTCCGGGCACTGCCGGCGGCCGCTGGCGATTACAACGTCCTCGCGATCGCTGAGGAGGCTGGAGTCGACGGGCAACTCATCCTTCTCCGGGGCATCGGGCCGATCACCGTCACAGTCTCCTAAGCCTCTGGCAATCTCTCATCTCAAACTCATCAATCATCATGTCACGCATTAGTTCCATCTCTTCGGATCCCACGATTCGAACCTTCGCCCAGGGGGCCGCGCAGAGCGCGATCCGCGCCGTGGCGAACTTCCTCGCTCCCGCCGTCCCGGTGCCAACCCTTACGGGTAAGCACAAGGTCTACGACGAGAAGAACCGCTTCCACGTCCCCAACACCAAACGGGGTCTTGGAGGCCGCGCCGCCCGCATCGGTTTCGACGCATCGGACGCCAACTACAACTGCGAGCCCAACGCGCTCGACTTCCCGATCGACAACCTCGAGAAGATGGAAGGCGATCAGCTCATCAACATGGCGAATTACGGTTCCCGGTTGGTCGCGGATGTAGCCGCTCTCGCCCACGAGAAGGAAGTTCTTACCAAAGGACTCTCCGCCATCGGTGCCGGGACTGACTCGAACTTCACTGCCGCTTCGGCCGATCCTGTCGCTGAGATCGATGCCGCGATCCTTGAGGTCATTAAGGCAGCCCGCAATGGCGCGCCGGTGAAAGTCCTCTTCGGTGCCACCGCTTGGCTACGCACCAAGAACAACACCAACGTCAAGAAGCAGCTCGTGGCCAACCAGAAGAGTGCTGTCAAGGCAATCGACCTCGCTGCCTTCCGATCGCTCCTCTTCTCGGAGCCCGAGTGCCAGATGAGCCTTATGGTTGAGGACGTTGCCGCCGAAGGGCTGGATGACGACATCGAGTTCCTCTTGGACGATTCGATTATCGTCTTCGCCAGCTCGGACAATCCGACCACCCTCGACCCGAGCTTCATGAAGACCTTCCGCCTCGATGGAGGCTGGATGGTACCCGGCAGCTACGAGACCGAAGACGGCCGCGGTGAAGTCCTCAAGATGGACTGGTCCGAAGACGTCGAAGTGACGAACGCACCAGCCGCCAAGCGGATCAACGCCACCGACAGCTAAGCCAGGAACGAGGCGTCTCTAAACGCATCGCCTTCATTGGCCGCCTTTCCCGCGCACAGCGGGATCGAGCGGCCTTTGGGGTGAACAACGACAACTACCATGAAAGAAAAAATCATCTAACCAACCAAACCGATGAACTCTGCATGCTGCTAAGACAATCGTCCTAAGAACGGACTGAAGGTGGGGCGCGTATACCTTCGAACCGCAAGCGAAATCACGCGCACTTTTTCGAAAGAAATGACAGCCTATGACACAAGACCCACAATCGGAAGCCTCTTCGCCGGCATCGGCGGACTCGACCTCGGTTTCGAACGCGCCGGATGGCGCACCGAATGGCAAGTCGAGATCAATCCCGTTAACCGGGCTGTGCTTGCCGACCGATTTCCCGGTGCGGAAAGATTCTGTGACGTCAGGGAGGCCGGCCGAGATCATCTGCTTCCCGTTGACTGCATTGCAGCGGGATTCCCTTGTCAGGACTTTTCCAACGCCGGACACCGGCCAGGAGAAAAGCGCCCAGGGCTCAAAGGAAAGAAGTCGAGTCTCTTCTTCGAGGTCCTCCGGATTCTGGACGAGATTCAGCCGGAGTGGGTCGTTCTTGAAAATGTGGCGAGTATGGTTTCACACGGACAAGGAGCCTCCCTTCAGAAAGTGGTCAGGTCCCTTGCCGAACGCGGGTATCTGGGATGCTTCCGGGTGCTTGACAGTCGTTATTTCGGAGTCCCCCAGAAACGCCGTCGAGTTTTCGTGGTTGGGCGTCTTGGAAAAGAACCCCCCATGGAGTTGTTTTTTGACGCCTCTCCAATGGGGCCAATATCTGGCCCGCTTGATCCGCGGGAAGGGGTTGAGGGCCACCTGTGGCCAGCGCCTACTCTCCAAGCAATCAACGCCAACTCCCGACTCGGTCTCAGCAATCAGCTATTGGTCACTGAAGAGGACGGATGGGGTGAGATGGTTGAGCGGAGCCGAAAATCTCAGGATCATGGGCTTTGCCTCGGACTGGATGAGGCCAACCTTGCAGAATCTTTCGCTGCCGGAAACGCCATCTGTCCGCAAGTCGCAGAATGGATCGGCAACATCATCCGTAGTGAGATTCAGACTACCCGAAAGGAGGCCGCCTAAAAAAGCCGCATGAGCTGGATCTCGATCACAGAAGACGACATAGAGCGTCGTCTTACCGGCGGGGAGTTTACCGCCGTCCGGGAAGCCGCGCTGAGCGACGGTCAACCGGACCCTCTACCGGAAGAGATAAAGAGTGCCGTGCGCCGCGTTCGCGGAAGTGTGGCTGCATGCGATCGAAACAAGGTCGGTCCCGACGGAACGATCCCCGACGAGCTCGAAGACGCCTTCCTCGCGATCCTCCGCTACAAGCTCCTCACACGCCTCCCCGATGTCGGCCTGATCAGTGACGATCGGAGGCGGGAGTATGACGATGCGATCGCTCTGCTCAAAGACACCGCAAGGTGCGATTTCGCCGTGGAGCAACCACTCAATCCGGAAGCCGAGAATACTACCAGCATCCCCTCGCCGGCGATCCATTCCGGTGATCGTCAGTTCGACCGGACCAGCCAGGACGGAGCATGAACTTACTCACCGACAGACCCATCCCTTTCACCGATGCCATTCGCCGGAATCGGTCGAAGATCCCGGTGCCTTCCGCTCTGCGTTCACAGGAGTGGGCACAGGTGCCCGTGGGTTTGCGTGACCGTTCCTTCTTCTCGGCAGGCGTCAATCGTCTCAAGGATCTCGATCGCATGCAGGGCATCGTCGACGAAGCCCTCACTTTGAACCCCGATGATGTCTTTGCCGATCGCTCCCGCTTCGTCGCAGACATGCGCGCCTCGCTCGGTGGTCCCGAAGGGGACTCCGGTCGCCTTACCGATCTCGCCTCCCGCCGTCGTCTTGAGCTGATCTATGATTTCCAGATCGAAGACGCCTATGAATACGGGCGTTGGAAACAAGGGCAGGATCCTGACCTCCTCGACGCCTTCCCCGCCCGTGAGCTCATTCGCGTTGAAGTCCGCCAGGAAGAGCGCGACTGGCGTAGCCGTTGGGCTGCTGCTGGAGGCCGAACAGTCAATGGGCGCATGGTCGCTCTGAAAAACGATCCGATCTGGACGGCCATCTCCCGCTTCGACCGACCGTGGCCACCCTTCGACTTTGGCAGTGGGATGGGCATACGCGATCTTTCGCGCGAGGAAGCCGAAGACCTCGGCCTGATCGAGCCAGGACCACCGCCCCCCGGTCCCGAAGACGAGACTTTCAACCGCGAGGTCGAACTCTCCGTCACCCGGTTGCCCGACTATTATAGAGAAGGGCTGAAAAACCTTTTCGGATCGCAGCTCGTCGTGAGTGAAGGCCGCGTCTCCTGGAGAGGCGCAGGCGACCTCGTCGCGGATGCCTACCGCGCCGTAGAAGCCGGCGACCAGATTCAACAGACCATTCCCCTCGGCTTCGCGACGGATCGTCTCACCAAAGCAGCTGGCTTGGCCCGCAACGTCCCGCTCGAAGTAACGACCGACACACTCCGCCACATCAACCGTAACCACGGCAGCGCGGCGACCGAAGTTCTCCGCGGGCAAGTCCCCGTTACCCCCGAGCTCGTCTCGCTTCTTCCCGCAGTCTTAGCCGATCCCGACGAAATACTACCCGGAGACCAAAGAGACGAGGTGCGGCTCAGCCGGACCATCGCAGGCATCGGTCAACTCCAGGTCTTCGCCAAAAAAAGCCGTAATCGTCTACGCGCCTCCACCTTCTGGATCACAAAAAAGGCCGGGGACGAACCCCGGCCAAATGAAGCGCCCAGTGAGTTTTAGTCACCTGCCTCTGGAAGCCTAAACCATGTCCAAGATCACTATTCAAGTCAACCAGGAAGGCGATGGCCGCGAAACGATCGCAGCGATCCACTCCGCAATCGCAGGCACACGCCGTGCAGCTCTTATGCGCGTCCTTGGAAAGACTCATGAGCGGACCTTGCAAGACCACTTCCGGGCAAAGAACCGTGCCCCCAACAAACGAAACTGGCCCAAGCAAAACTTCTGGGCACAGGTAGCCCGTGCGACCGCCTTCACCTCGGCCAAACAAAACAAGGCCACCATCGCGATCGCAGACCCCCGCTTCGCCACCCATCTTTACGGTGCCACCATCACGCCGAAACGGAGTAAGTATCTAGCGATTCCTATGCGCCGCGAGGCCTACGGTATTCGCCCATCCTCGGGATTGATCGCCGATCTCTTCTTCATCCGCTCGCAGGCTGCAAAAGGAGGCTTTCTTGCCAAAAGAGAAGGCGGTGCCTTGCGGGTCTATTACCGTTTATTGAAGAGGGTTGTCGTTCCAACCGATCCGGAGGCACTCCCGGATGAGAACTCGTCTATTGAAGCACTTGCTCAGGCTGCCACCTCATTTATCAGCCGCGAAGCTCAGCGAGCAAAAGCCAATGGGGGCGCGAACTAATGAGTAGCATCACGGACATACTCGAAACGGCCGACGCCCTCGAACCTCTTCTTACGGGCCTTCCCGACCTTGAAGGAATCGAAGTAATCGTCAATCGGCAGAAGAATCTCACCAACATGATCGCTCAAGGCGTCGCCAAAGCAGGTGGCGCTGTTGTTGTTATCGACGCAGTAAGGGGAACTCCTATCGAAGAACGCAAACTCGACATGACCACGAGCTACGCAATCAGCCTGTGGTCAAACCCCGTTCTGAGAAAAGCCGATGATGTGCCCGCTAGTCAGCGATTGGTTTCGATCATGAAGGCAATCCACAACTGGCAACCATCCCCAAAGACTCATCCGCTACGCAAGCTTGTTGTCGAGGGATGGCAGATCACCCCTGATGAAAGTTTTCTCATCTACACCGTTCAGGCCAATCTGGACGAAACCATCACACCAAACTCGTAATCATGATTCAACTACCAATCATCGGATGCCACGCCTACGTGGCCCTAGCCGGTCTCGAAATCGACGGCGTCACTGTATCCAAGGATGCCAAGCCCGACGGCGAACCGGAGGTCAACTGGAAAAACCTCGGCGTCATCGAGCAGGCCGTCTCCACACCTTCCTACGAAGGCGAGGCTACTCACTACGCTCCCGCACCGGGAGGCTACAAGCCACGCCGTTCCACCTTTGAGAGCGCCGGCCTCGTCATCGCTCTCACCACTCAGGATATGGATGAGCTCATCATGGCCCTCGCTATGGCGGCCAACCAGCCGGATGCAGGAGGCAACTACGTGCCCGGATCTCTCACGGAGAAGCAGCAAGCCTGGCTCAAGGTCCAGAAATACCGCGCGGATACCGACCAGCTCGTCAACGTCTTCGACATGTGGAGCGAGGTCACCGTTGCCGACGTGACCGACAGCCGTCAGGTCACCAAGCCGGTCCTCAACTTCCGCTTCCTCCAGAGCGATCTCAACGTCGGCCAGTTCTCGAACCTCACCTAACGGGGCTCTCCACCTTCCAACCTGAAATCTGACATCCAATGGTAGACACCCTTACACCTCCCAGCGCGGGTGGAGCCGCTCCGGCCGCTCCGACCGCGCTCCCTGTCGCCGGTGCGGGATCGGTCCCGATCGAGACCGTAGCCGGCTACGGTGATCCCGCTGCAATCAGTATCGATCTGGCTGGCGCGTCCTCCGGGCGAATCCGGGCGGGCGCAGCTGAAAACCTGTCAACGCTCACGCTGGTAAACGCCGGTGCGGGCCTGACCTTCGCTGAGCTCGTGATACCGGCCAGCGTCAATTCAGTCGATCTAGGCGCGGGCTGCGCCCAGGGCGATTGGGTCGATCAGCTCATCGCCGCTTTGCCCGATCGATCACTCTCGAACGACGGCGAATACACGGACACCGGAGCCATTCTCACCGGCGATCAGGTAGCAGCCCTCAACGCGAAAGGCTTCGCCGAAGCCTGACCGCTTTCACCCTCTTGACCTCATGGCCCACGAGAGCACCTTCGCGATCAACTTCGGCACCTTCCAACTGGTAGCTGCGGGTGATCTCGTGGAGTCTGAGGTCAATCTCAACCGCGTGCCCGATGCACCGCAGCGATCGAGACCCATCGGAGCTGCAAGTTCATCCTATTATGGCGGACTCAATCTCAGCCATACCATGACGTGGGCCATCCGCCGGGAGTTTGATACCATCGCTGCGGCGAGGTTTTGGGAGTTTCAGCGGCCGGCACTTTTACCCGAAGGTCGAAACGATCTGAGACTCATCGTCGCCGGAATAACGGCAACTCTCGCCGGTGCACACCTGACCAACTACAGCCTGAAGCACGTAAAGGGGAAGTTCGCGATCATCGAGAGCGTCAGCGTTCTCGGAGGTGCCTACTCGCAGTCCGGATCGTTCGCCGAAGACGCTTCGCCCGGCATACCCGCCCAACCGGTCAGCATCGATCAACTCATTGCCGGCACACCCGCACCGCCCGAAAGCCTCGAGCAGCTCATCGCCGATACACCCGCCATTCCTATCGAGCTCGATATACCGTCACCGGCAGATCCCGCCAATCCCGACACTATTGGTCCCGCCTCGCCGGCCACACCCGCACCGCCCGTCACGCAACCGGTATCAGCCCTATGGCTTCTCACCAATGGCCTGTGGAGCGATTCCCGCCGCTGGAGAGACGAAGCCTCCTGGGAGGACAACTAGACCACGACCATGCCCATTTCATCCAAGAAACTCCCACCGCCACCGGTGATCCTCTCCATCTGGAACGTATGGCTCCTCGCCCAAGGCATCTGGAGCGACTCATCCCGGTGGGCCGATGGGGAAGCGTGGCTGGATGATTGAGGAATTTTAGAAAGAACCATTATGGCAATCTCCAACATCAACAACAACGAAGGCGGCGGTAGCGTCCGTGCCAAGCTCAACGCTGTCATAGCCATCCTCAACGACGGCACGGGCCTCGATGGCGATGGCCTCGCAGTCGCTCTCTACGCAGCCCTCGAAGTCTCTTCCCCTCCGGAGACTCAAGACTCCCCAGGCACGAAAGGCCAATGGCACGACGATGGGGCAGGCAACTACTACCGCCACAACGGCACCCAATGGACCCTCCATATCTACGGCGACACCTTCGACAACACCTAGTTATGAAAAACCGAATACAAAAATTCTTTCGATCTTCGAACTTCGCGCTCCTCGTTGCATCGGCGGTGACGCCGATGACCTACGCCCCCGCCGCAGAGAACGACATCCGCGTCCTCTCCGAGAACGCATCCGGCGGCACCGGGACCCGCACGATCAACATCAACCCCATCATCGAGCCCGTTTTAGGGGCCACGTCAATTCCAGCGGCAAGAGATGCTATGGGGCTGGGCCAGTTCGATCCGGTGTTCTTCGGGCAGCTAACCGTAGCCAGTGGGCTCCTTTTTGTCGACGGCACCGGAGTGCGAATGAACACGCCGACCATTATCGGCAACCAGACGAACGTCGGAGCTCTGTTTTTTAAGAACGACGTCCTCGACTTTAATTACATTTCTCTCGCTCCCGATCCATCATACGACGGGACCAGTTTTTATGACATTACGCTTCCGGCCGCTTCCGGCCGTCTGGTCCTGGAAGAGGACCTCACGAGCGGCCTCAACACCCGCGCTCGGGCGGGCGCGGTTTGGCTCGATGGAGTCAGCGGTGAGATCGACACGCGAACCACTTGGGGCGAAGACGGAGAGGGTCTTGCGTTCAAATTCACTTTAGGCAGCGCGGATACATTTGCTCAAATTTTCAGCGTAGGCGGGCAGTCCAATTTTATTTTGGGGTTCTGGGATGATTCCAATCAGCTCGTAGTCCGTCGACTGGGATCGACAAATATTGACTTGAACTGGCTGCCAATTGTTGGGCGGACCTATCACCTTTATTTTGAAAGGTCTGGAAGCGATCTTCTGCTCTACGTAGACGGCTCTCTTGCCGATACTATTGCTGGCGCGTTCAGCGGCGTTTCTTCGGGGAACGTCGTTCTAGGTAGCCGCGGCGG